>CAYZKL010000011.1:2419-31628 GCA_964478855.1 uncultured Flavipsychrobacter sp. | reverse complement strand
AAAATCTGGTAGAACTGCAGCAGGTGCTGAGTATGCAGGATATACTTGCTTTACAGCAGCAGGCAGGTGCCGTGTTTGTGCATGACGAGATCGTAAAAGGCGTGAGCAATATTGTACGCCAGACCCGCGAACACCAGGACATTTCCTTAGGAGCATCCACACGAAGCGGTATTGCTTTTCTTAAATGCCTCCGTGCTTATGCGCTCGTTCAGGGCCGTACCTATGTTATAGAAGATGATATCAAAGATATAGCAAGGCCGGTGCTGGAACACAGGCTTATATTCCGTAACAAGGAAGGTAAGCAGAAGGCTTTGGAAAGCATTATCAATAAGGAAGCAGACAGGCTGGCTAAGCTGAAGCTCTATTAATACCAGGATATCCATTTCAGAAAACACCGTGATGCCCCGATTGAGAAGTATAGTTGTGATGGCAGGCATAATAGCGTTGGTGCTTTGTGCGGGGATTTCCTTTGCCCAGGGGCAGTTGCCGCCGCAGCTCATGCCGCCTCACCCACCCGAAAAAATGGGGAAACGTTATTTTGATATCGATGCAAAGCGTGCAGTTGCAAATATATTCAGCGAAGATGCATTACCTCGTTCCCGCGAATTTAAGCGTATAGATAGTACCTATTATGTTGGTTGGTTGTTCGAGGGCGTGTATAAGCACGAACATGCCGCGGATTACCTCGGATATAAAAATGCTATTGTACCTTTAGAGCGGGCAATGGACCTGATAGAGCGTGATTATCCCAAGGCACTTGCTACCCGCACCGGAGACATATTGGTCCATTATCCTGTGCGTATCATCCAGTTGGATTATACCATGATCGCTAATTACCTGATGCAGTGCTACAGCAATACCGACCAGCCCGATAAAGCATATAATATGCTGCGCCGCACACTGAGGTGGAAAATGCAGATGCACTTTTACATGGATGCCTACGATTACCTCGCATGGATCGTGCACCGCAACAGGTTCTATACAAGCAGCAAATACAGCTTTCTAAAAAACTCCATCAACGATAATGAACTGCTGGCCAACAGGTACCTCGATACCAGCCTGATGATGATTGCACGCAATAAGCAGATCAACTCATCTCTTGCCCAGTATTATCCCGGGTACGAGGAGCGTGAAAAAATGAGTACCTATCACTACAAGAATATATTGTTCAGCTATGCTATCAATGTCGACTCAGCTGCTTATTATTTCGACTTGATGCGCAAAGGCAACAGGCTGCCGCATAACAACTATGCTAACTTTCGTGGTATTTGCGGCGATTTCAGAACTGCTGAGGAAGAATATAAAAAGGCATCTGAATCTGATCCCGGTGATAAGCGCCTGCAGGAATGGGCGTACTATAGCAGTATACTCGACATCTATAAAGCCCTTCCTAAATCTGGTGCGGAACTGAGCCGTGGTATGGTTCGTGCTGCCGGCTCTACTCCCGGCTATGGCTGGTACAACATTGCACTGGCACGTTGCCTGTTGTACGATGGCCAGGTTAGCGAAGCGGAACGATATGCCAATAAAGCAGCAGAGTTCAAAGAATTGCATATAGGTACCACATTAGGGCAAACTCATTATGACTTCAGTATCCAGCTAATAAAGCTCATCAATAAAGAGCGTTCATTAGAGATGGACCGTTTTGAGCACAGCAACTGGTGGCGTAATCCATCTGTGCTAACTACCATGGCTAAAAAGCTGGGCGAGAAGTATATGCAGCAATTCCTTATTATCAACCAGTTTGCTCAGAATCCTGAACGGGATAAGGTGATCTATAAACTGTTCTCTACAGAGAGCACTGTTTCTTGGGATGAGATTTGGTACCTCGTGCGTGATTTCAGCACCAATTACTTCCTGAAGCGTTTTCAGAAAGAAGCAGCTACCGATAAAAGGCAATACATACACAAGTACTTTGAGTTGTTCGTAGCACAGCTGCATATGAAACAGGGCAAACATGCGGAAGCAAAAAAAATACTCGATAAACTGCTTGTGGACCCCAATACTGATGCGGAATACGAAAAACTATTAACCGCACGTGTTTGCCAGGCACAGGCCGAATGTGCTGGTGAACTCAAAAACGTTGCGGCAAAGAATGAATGGCTGTACAAATTGTATGTGCTGTATCCGCAACTCGTACCCTTTACAGGTATGACCATGAATATGAATCTGCACATTAGCGGGGAAATTGACCCTAAAGTGGAAAAAAGGCTCCGCGATTGTAATATAAACTGGGTAACAAACCGTTCCGTACCTGCTCCTGATGCCTATGTGATCTTTGGCAGGAAGGGCGATAAAAAGAATGTGACCTGGTACGTGCTGGACAGAAGTGGTAACTACATCGTACCAAAACAAACCATTGGATGGCAAAAACCAGACGAAACAGGAACTATGCTGGCTTACAGGCTGTTCAATATCGGTGGAAAGGAAACAGAAAGCACAGATAAGTAATTATATCATATAGTATATAGAGCAGAATTAACGTTTGCCCGAAAGCCTTCGTGGAATTTTGAATATCTTTGCCGCCTGTATATTTTAAAAGTTCAAATTTAAGTAAATGAAGCGTTTAGCGATATTGGGGTCAACGGGTTCTATCGGTACACAAGCCTTAGAGGTAGTGGCTGCTAACCCGGGGTTGTTTGAGGTGGAGGTGCTGAGCGCTCACGGCAATGCAGCATTGCTGATAGAACAGGCGAAAAAATTCAAACCTAATGCAGTAGTTGTTACCAACGAAGCAAAATATAAAGAAGTAAAGGAAGCATTGATGATGCTGCCGATTAAGGTATTTGCGGGTCAGCAGGCACTGGCAGATGTCGTGCAATGGGATTCTGTCGATACAGTACTCGGTGCTATTCTTGGTTTTGCAGGACTGCACTCCATTCTTGCAGCCATAGATGCCGGCAAGCGTATTGCACTTGCTAATAAAGAAACATTGGTCGTAGCAGGTGAACTGGTTATGGAGCGTGCCCGTCAGAAGGGAGTTTCAATAATTCCGGTTGATAGTGAGCACTCTGCCATATTCCAATGCCTTGTAGGTGAGGATATTACCAAGGTCGAAAAAATGATCCTTACCGCTTCAGGTGGGCCATTCCTTGGTCGTAAGCCGAACTACCTGGTCAATGTAAAGGCAACGCATGCATTGCAGCATCCTAACTGGTCAATGGGGGCTAAAATATCTATTGACAGTGCTACTCTTATGAATAAAGGGCTCGAAATTATAGAGGCCAAATGGTTGTTCGGACTTGATAATGACCAGATAGAGGTGGTCATACATCCGCAATCTATTATTCACTCCATGGTGCAGTTTAATGATGGGTCTGTAAAGGCACAGCTAGGTCTGCCGGATATGAAATTACCGATACAATATGCGATAGCCTTTCCGGGCAGGATCGCTAATAACTATAAGCGGCTCGATTTCAAGGAATTCTCTAAACTGACCTTTGAACCACCCGATTATAAAACTTTCCGTAATCTTGCCATCGCAAAGGATGCGTTATATCGCGGTGGCAATGTGCCTTGCGTTATGAATGCAGCTAATGAAATGGTCGTGAATGCTTTCCTGCAGAACAAGGTAGGATTCCTGGAAATGAGCGATATGATAGAAAAAACAATAGAATCTGTTTCATTTATAGAACATCCTACATTAGAGGATTACCTGAGGTCTGATGAAGATGCCCGTGAATACGCTACGGAATTTATTAAGAAGAGCCAGTTATCAATGTATTAAAACCATACTCAGGACGGTAAGTCTTTCGGGCCTTGCCTTTAACTTTTGACTTAAACATAACATGCAATCAGCTACCATATTATTAATGTCAGGCACTGCAATGAAAGTATTGCAGGTTTTTGCCTCCTTATCTATCCTTATCGTATTACATGAATTCGGGCATTTCTTTTTCGCCCGCTTGTTCAAGACCCGTGTAGAGAAATTCTACCTGTTCTTCGATTTCTTGTTCCCGTTTTCTGGCTTGCTCAATTTTTCATTGTTCAAGAAAAAGAAAGGGGATACAGAATATGGTATCGGTTGGTTCCCGCTGGGTGGCTACGTCAAGATTGCCGGAATGGTGGACGAGAGCATGGACAAAGAGCAGATGGCACTTCCTCCTCAACCATGGGAGTATCGTTCTAAAAAACCATATCAGCGCCTGTTCATTATGCTTGGTGGTATCATTGTCAATACTTTACTGGCCATTGTCATCTATATTGCTGTCTTCAGTATTTACGGTGAGCAATATCTTCCGGTAAAGAATGCTAAATACGGTATCGCCGCAGATAGCCTCGCAAAAAGTATCGGTTTTCAGAATGGTGATATGATCCGTTCTGTGGACAATGTACCTGTTGAGCGTTTCAATCAGATACCTATGGCTATGGTTTACAGCCACAACCAGACAGGCTCAGTACAGATAACACGTAACGGCAAAGACACTACGATAAATATACCTGAAGGTACAGTGCGTAAAATGCTGAAAATGGAAAAGGGATCATTCATACAGCCCGGTCTTCCTGCTATCTTTGACTCTGTAATGCCGGGTAGTATCGCGGCTAAAAATGGTTTCATGACCGGTGATAGCATCATCTCTATCAATGGGCAGAATATTTACCTGCGCAACCAGTTCGATGAAATGAAAAGAGCTACGTATGGCCAGCCTTTGGCTATTACCTTTTCCCGTAACGGTGTCGTAAATACAGCTACTGTAGTAATACCTAAGGATTCTCTGCTTGGTATCGCCTATGCCAACCCCGACAAATATCTGAAGTTCGAAAAGATACATTACAACCCGGTACAGGCCATAGGCCGTGGGTTTGTATTTACCTTCGAGCAGTTCGGCAATTATATCAGCCAGTTCAAGCTCATCTTTACTTCTAAAGAAGTTAAGACGAGCGAGAGCCTCGGTGGCCTGATCAGCTTCGGTAAGATTTTCCCTGCAGAGTTTGACATGGAAAAGTTCCTGATGCTTACAGCATTCATATCTGTTATCCTTGCGTTCATGAACCTTCTGCCTATTCCTGGTCTCGATGGTGGTTACGTGATATTTCTGTTATTCGAAATGATAACAGGTAGAAAAGTAAGCGAGAAGGTAATGGAACGTGCTACTACTGTAGGTCTTGTGCTGCTGCTTACACTTATGGTGTATGCAAATGGCCTCGATATCTTCCGGTTGTTCAAACACTAAGTTTATAGTTTCCGGCAATATGCTTCAGCAAAACATACTGCTTACGGTCGATGCCGTGATCTTCAGTGGTCGTGGTGATGACTTACAGTTGCTCCTGGTCAAAAGGAAGAATGACCCTTGCAAAGGCATGTGGGCACTTCCCGGTGGTTTCGTAGAGGATGATGAAGAGTTGGAAACAGCGGCTATCAGGCAGCTGGAAGAAGAAACACTGTTACACATGCCGGCCCTTACTCAGCTATATACATTTGGCACTATTGGCCGTGATCCCCGTGGTCGTACTGTCTCGGTTGTGTACTATGGTTTTACCAATGCCGCCGATCACGAGGTTACAGGCAGCGATGATGCAGCCGAGGCTGAGTGGATAAAAGTGAAAGACATCACAGACCTCGCTTTCGATCATAAAAAGATCCTTGAGTTTGCACTCAAGGATCCGGTTATTAAAAGTTCAGTCAGCTAAATCGTTATTTCAATATCACCTGCACTGTTTTCCGGGTCTCTTGTTTCAGTAGTATCTGTTTTCCCTTTGTCAGTTCAAACAATATTTCCGGGGTGTAATGGCGTATCGTCAGCAGGCTTACGTTGTCATTGATCGACACTTTGTAATCCTTACCCAGAGCCTGTATCAGTGCTTTTACTTTGTCTTCACGGTTATCTACGCTCGCTACAAAGCTGATCGCCGCATTCTGTATCAGATTGATCTTTATTTTCAGGTCGTGGAAAATGCTGTATAGCCTGCTCAGGTTATCCTCAGTAATGAAGGAGAAGTCTTTAGTGGTTACCTGTATCAGTTCCTGGTTATCTTTCAGTACTATAAGTGGCGGATAATGAGCATCATTTACTTCGCTTTTGATCACAGAGCCTTTGAGACTCTTGTTCAGGAAGCACTTTACGTATAGTGGTATATTATTGTTCTGTAGCGGCTTTATGGTTTTCGGATGTATGATCTGTGCGCCGTAAAACGCCATTTCTATCACCTCGCTATATGATATTTCGTCAATGTTCACTGTATTCGGGAACAACTTCGGATCCGCATTGCGCAGTCCTTCCACATCCTTCCAGATGGTAACAGACTCCATATGCAGCATGGCTGCCAGTATAGCTGCCGTATAATCCGATCCTTCCCTGCCCAGTGTTACCGATTTCCCATCTTCTGTCGATCCAATGAAACCCTGTGTCAGCACTATTTTGCCTTGCTTCAGTATGCCGCCCAGTATCGATTCTGCATTATGTTTTGAGTATGCCCAGTCTACCACGCCGTCACGGTAAGTATGGTCGGTGCGTATCACGTTGCGTACATCCACCCAGTCATTGGCTACATTGTTTTGCAGCAGGAAGAATGAGAACATGCGTGATGACAGCAATTCGCCCATGCATACGATCTGGTCATAAGAGTAGTCATAGTATTCAGGATCTACATTTTTTACAGCCTGTTCCAGTTCGCTGAAGTGTTGGCGAAGCGCATCTGCGGCTTGCGTGTAGTATTGGTCATTAAGCAGGCTTTTTGCGTAGTCCAGGTGTTGCTGCTCCAGCTTATTGGTAGCGTCCAGTGCGCCCTGCTGTTCGTCCTTGCAGGCAAGGTTTACAATAGCTTCCAGTGCATTTGTTGTTTTGCCCAGTGCAGACAGTACGATCAATAGTGGTTCCTGCACATCGCCTATGATAGGTAGTAAAGCGGCCATCCTGCCGGCATCAGCTATTGACGCACCTCCGAATTTATATACACGCATGGTTCAATAAAAATATTTTGGAGCGCAAAGATAATCGCTCGCATCAAATTATAACACAATGTGCTTTCGATCTTGAATATAGCCTGAAATTTGCGCTATCGCAGGTTAAACTATTTTCTTCCCCTTCATAGCATCTTTCAGTGCGGCATCCATTACGCGTTCCGCATATGGCCTTGATATATCATTCAGCAGTTCAGTTGCATTGTGGATACGGTCTTTATCTTTTGCGTCTATTGCGTCCCGTAGTTGCTGCATATAGGTACTGGTCAGCGTAATCTCCTCTTCTGCCAGGAAATCCTTATGCTTCACCAGGAACTTCTCCGTGGTAGCAAGCATTTGTTCTGCTTCCGTGGTTGCCTCTACCAGGGCTCGGATTTTTATGTCATCCTTGGCATGGGTAAGGGAGTCCAGCAGCATTTGTTCTACTTGTTCATCCGTAAGGCCATACTGTGGTTTTACTTCTATGCTTTGCGCCACACCGCTGCGTAGTTCTGTTGCACTCACTTTCAGTATACCGTCTGCATCTATCAAGAAGTTCACCTCTACTTTCGGCAATCCAGCAGGCATACCCGGTATTCCGGTCAGGTTGAATTCAGCCAGTTTACGGTTGTCCTGCACCAGGTCACGTTCTCCCTGGAACACAGATATTCGCATGCCGCTCTGTCCGTCTTTTTGAGTAGTATATTGCCTGCCTGCCTTAGTAGGTATCTTAGAGTTACGGGGTATCAGTACATCCATCAGTCCGCCCATAGTTTCTATACCTAGCGATAGCGGGGTTACATCAAGCAGCAGCATTTCGGTATTGTTACCTGCCAGTATATCAGCCTGCACAGCAGCACCAAGTGCTACCACTTCCTCCGGGTTCAGGTCGTCAAATACCTCCCTGCCAAAAAAGGCGCTGACACTCGATTTTACCAATGGCACGCGGGTCGAACCGCCTACCATTACTACCGCATCTATTTGTTCTTTTTTTAGGCCGGCATCACGCAGTGCATTCTGGCAAGATGTAATAGTGCGGTCTACCAGTGGCTTGATCAGGTCATCAAATTCGTGCCTGGTTATTCTTACCTTTTTCCCATTCACCGATCCTTCAAAAACGTCGTTATTGGTCAGGTGCTTTTTTGCTTCCTCCGCCGTGATCCGCAGTTGCTGTGCCAGCGATTTATCTATTGAATTGCCAAAACCCAGTTCTGTACCTGCTCCCGGGTCTTCCTGCCAGTATCTTACCAGCAGGTTATCCATATCATCGCCACCTAGGTAAGTATCTCCGTTAGTTGCTAGTACCTCGAATATGCCGTTGTTAATGGTGAGTATCGATACATCAAATGTGCCTCCTCCGAGGTCATATACAGCGATGGTCTTCTCTTCATTATGTTTTGTACCTATACCATACGCCAGGCTTGCCGCAGTAGGTTCATTGATAATGCGTAGCACATCAAGCCCTGCCAGTCGCCCGGCATCACGTGTAGCCTGCCGCTGTGCATCGTTGAAATAGGCCGGTACGGTGATCACTGCCTTGCTGATGTCTGTCTTTAATATATGCTCTGCACGTTTTTTAAGTTCCTTCAGTATGTAAGATGATAGCTCTATCGGTGAGTAGAATTTATCTCCTATCTGCACCTTCACCAGCGAATCAGTACCATCATCAATGATATTATAAGCAAAAAAGCCTGCGTCCTTACCCACATCGTTGTAAGATTTACCCATCAGGCGCTTTGCCGAGTAGATGGTACGTTCAGGCTGTGCTACCAGTAATTCCTTTGCCGGGTTACCCACAGTCACATTTCCATATTCATCAAAGTGTACTATCGAGGGTACCAGGGCCAGGCCATCTGTTTCTTTGAGCGCTATTGGTGCCTGGGTATCACTCCTCACTATAGCTATCAGGCTGTTAGTCGTGCCAAGGTCTATTCCTACTATTATTTCCTGCTGCAGTAAACTGCCGGTAGCGATATTTATAGCTACTTTACCCATATTTCAGTTATTGTGCGGCAAAGGTAGGTCATAATATCTTTTGACATTTTTATAAGGTTCTTTGGTGGTATTCTTTTTTTGGAATATGTTTATGCCTTCAAGATATTCTTATGAAAAAACAGTTATCAATATTTGTTTGTGCTTTAATCATGTTTTGCTCGTTTGCAGCAACCGCACAAACACTGACTCCGATCAAGTTTAACGATCACTTAGTGCAGATGACGCTCGACCTCGAAAAAATGGGTGGCGAATGGGGTGGCAAATTCGGCGAGATCAGCAAAGGCTCAAAAAATTATGGTGAATTGACGGCAACCCGCTTAAAAATGCAGGGGTATTGTGATAAGAAGATCGGTGAATTAAAAGCAATGAAGGATGTAAGTGGCTCAGAAGAATTCAGGAAGGCCGTTATTGGCTATCTGGAGTTTGAAAAGCAATTGATCCAGAGAGGATTCGTACCGTTGGAAAAACTGAGCGCAAATTCTAGCGATTCCGATATCGAGAAAGCCATTAAATCCTTGATGGACGAGGCTGCAAGCGAAGAAACATACCTGCTCAAGGTCCATGAGGCTCAGGACAGGTACGCTAAAAAGAATAACTTTACAATTGAAACTCCGGCAACGGAAACTCCGACCAACTAATATCATTTTTATGCGTAAAACAGCGTTATTATTCATACTGGCTGCATCTGTAGTTTTTATATCGTGCAATCATTATCCGAAGCAGGATAAAGTGAAGTTATACAAGCAACTCACCCAGATAAATGATACGCTTACGTTCATGACCAAGGAGTGGCACTTATTACTCAATCGCGCTGTCATTTCAAAGAACTATTCAAGACTTAGCGGTTACAGGGTGGATATTGCCCGTTTCCTCGAGAGAAGCCGTACCACTGTTGGCAATATGAGAGTTTATCCTGAATCTGCAGCTATAATAGATAGTGAAATGATCTTTCTTGGCAATCAGACAGCTATGGTGTCCGAAGTATATTACAAATTTGACTCCTACAATGAGCTTACTCCCCGGGAAACAGTGGAAGCAAATCTGCGCCTTGTCACAGACGATCTGCCTACCGAGATTGCCGGAAGTGTGGCAATGAAGCGTTCGCTTGAAGCATTTGCTACCCGCAACAAGCTAAAACCTGCCGGCAGATAGTTAGCTATACCTACCTTCATATGCGATTTTAATGGTTGTTATGCCGTTATCTATGCATTAATTATACATGCTGTAAAATGAAATACATACATGTTGTATCTGTTTTTCATATGACAGAAAAGCAAAGGTTACTTTTTATATAATCTTTGGTTTTTCTCGCTTATTTTTGTCTTCCCCCCAAAAATTAATGTTTTGAAGTTAAAGTCATTGGAAATAAAAGGGTTTAAGTCTTTTGCCGACAAAACCCATATCATACTGGATAACCCGATAACAGGTATTGTCGGTCCTAATGGTTGTGGCAAATCAAATATAGTTGATGCAATACGTTGGGTAATCGGTGAGCACAAGATAAAGGCGCTGCGTTCTGATAACCTGGAAGATCTGATATTCAATGGATCACGTACACGTTCAGGATCAGGTATGGCCGAAGTATCACTTACCTTCGAAAATACACGTAACCTGCTGCCAACCGAATTTACCACTGTTACCATCACGCGTAAATTTTATAAGAATGGTGAAAGTGAGTATCGCCTCAACGATGTTAGCTGCCGCCTTAAAGATATACATAACCTGTTCCTTGATACGGGTGTGAGCAACGACTCATACGCCATCATCGAGTTGGGCATGGTAGATGATATCATTAAAGACAAGGATGGCTCTCGTCGCAGAATGTTGGAACAGGCTGCGGGCATCTCTATCTATAAAACACGTAAAAAAGAGGCCAAGCAAAAACTGGAAGCTACCGAGCTGGATATTGCCCGTATCGAAGATTTGCTTTTCGAGATCGGTAATAACCTTCGTACACTCGAGAGCCAGGCAAAGAAGGCTGAGCGTTATTTCCAGATAAAAGGAGAATATAAAGAGGTAAGCATAGAGTTGGCTAAAGCTTCACTGGAGCATTTTAATGACCAGTACAAATCGCTGAATGACCAGCATGATACTGAAACTGACCGCAGGACCCAACTCGAAGCTATCGTAGCTACTGAAGAGGCTTCTGTGGAGCAGCAAAAGGTAAAACTGATAGAGAAAGAACAGGAACTGAGTGGCTTGCAAAAGCAATTCAATGAATTGGTGAACAGGGTTCGCCAACTGGAAAATGATAAGAAACTCGCAGCTCAGCGCCTGGAATATCTTAAGGAGCGTGAAAGGTCTCTTCGTGATTTCCTTTCCGGTGCCGGGGGGCAATCAGAGAAACTGGAAGAATCTATTGACTTTTCAGAAAAGCAGATTGCAGAAGAAACTGACGTCCTTGAAAAAATAAGAGAAGAGCTCGAAACACTTCGTGAAACTGTTGACGAAAAACGCCAGGCGTTTGATGAAAAGAAACAGGTGGTAGAGCAGTTGCGTAATGAATACCAGCAGAAACAACGCAGCCAGTTCGAAGCAGAAAAGAAGGTCGCCATTGCTGATACTTCGGTAATGAACCTGCAGCGCAGTATGCAGCAGGTGCAGGATGAGATCGCACAACGTACTTCGCAGATAGGTCAGCTCACCGGTGAGCGCAATGAAACTGAGGGACAGTTGAGCGATAGGCAGAACGAACTGCAGGACCTTGTAGCAAAACACGAAGAAGTAAAATCAAAAATATTACAGAGCCAGGAGCAGATGGAAAGCCTGCGTGCAAACCTGGTGGAGGAAAACAGGAAACTGGACTCACGCCGCAATGAGCACGACCTCTTAAAATCTCTTGTGGATAGCCTGGAAGGATATCCGGACAGTATCAAGTTCCTGAAGAAGAATAAAGAATGGAATAATGATGCTCCGCTGTTGTCAGATGTATTCGTAGTAAATAACGAATATCGTACAGCACTCGAGAATGTACTGGATAACTACCTGAACTATTATATAGTAGCTAATGCAGGCGAGGCAGCAAAAGCAGTATCACTGCTCGACACCAATAAAAAAGGAAAGGCTAACTTTTTCGTACTCGACCATTTGGGCAAGAACGAGATGGCAACGGTAGCTGCTCCGCAAAATGCAATATCAGCATTGAGTGTAGTAACTGTTGATGAGCAATATGCTGAATTGGCAAAACGCCTGTTGGGTCACGTTTATATCGCTAATGAAGATGCCGATGTAGCTACTGCTGAACTGCAGAATGGCAATGTGTTGGTAGGCAAGAGCGGTAAGATGATCAAGGGTAAATATACGCTTGGTGGTGGGTCTATAGGCTTGTTTGAAGGTAATAAGATCGGCCGTGCAAAGAATCTGGAGCGTCTTGCGAAAGAGATACAGGACCTGACCGCTACTACTACAGAACTGAAACAATACATTGCTGATACACAAACACTGATCACCGGCTTTAATAATGAGCTGAGTGATAAAGCAATTGAGCAGGCTCGCCAGGACATCAACAGGTTACAGAACCATAGCCTCAATCTTGGCAACAGGATCGAGAACTATGACCACCTGAATAATAATGGTCAGAAACGCCTGGAAGAGATACAGGATCAGCTTGATAATACACACGAGAGCATCAGCGACACTAGAGATGCGCTGGAAGCGATAACCAATGAACTGAAAGCAGCACAGGATAGCATACAGAATGCCGAAGCTGATTTCCGTACGGTGGAAATTGCGTTCAATGAGGTTACACAGCATTACAATAACCAAAACATAGCATATACTCGTCAGCATAGTAAACTGGACAACCTGAAACAGGAGTTAGTGTTCAGGACAAACCAGTTGGCAGAGTTGAAGAGCCAGATCACTACAAACAGTGAGCAGCTTACACAGGTCAATTTGCAGTTGGAAGAAACTGAGAAGTTGCTCCATACGGGGGATAATGAATTGTATGAACTGCTCAGCCGCAAAGAAAGCGAAGAGCGCATACTTAATGAAAAGGATAGGGCCTATTACGAGATGCGTAATAATATTACGGCACAGGAAGGCCACCTCAACCAGAAGCGTCGTGAGAAAGAGCAGGCTGAAACGCTGTTGAACGGTATTAAGGAAAAACTGAGCACTATGAAGGTGCAGGTAGCCGGTATGAGTGAGCGTCTGGCTATTGAGTTCAAAGTAGTACTCGATGAGATACTGGATCAGCCACGTTATGGCATACAGGGTATCGATGAACTTACTGCCGATGCCGAGCGTATGAAAAAGCGCCTTGAGAACATGGGCGAAGTTAACCCGACCGCCATTGAGGCTTATACCGAAATGAAAGTTCGTAATGACTTCATCGTTGAGCAGCGTGATGACCTTGTTAATGCAAAGGATTCGTTGTTGTCTACAATCGAAGAAGTTGAGAATACGGCTAACGCTAAGTTCAGGGAAACTTTCGACCTCGTTCGTGAGAATTTTGTGCAGGTGTTCAAGGCGCTGTTTACTGCTGAAGATAATTGCGATCTTCGTCTCACAGACCCTGAGAATATTGCAGATAGCGGTATCGAAATATATGCGCAGCCTAAGGGTAAAAAGCCAAGTACGCTTACGCAGTTGTCGGGTGGAGAGAAAACGCTTACATCTACAGCATTCCTGTTCGCTATTTACCTCATCAAGCCTGCGCCGTTCTGTATACTCGATGAGGTTGATGCCCCGCTCGATGATGCCAACGTAGGCAAATTTACACAGATGATACGCAAGTTCTCAGACAACTCGCAGTTCATCATCGTTACTCACAACAAGCAGACCATGGCTGCTGTGGACGTGATCTACGGTGTGACAATGCAGGAGCCCGGCGTTAGTAAGCTGGTGCCGGTGGATTTCAGAAGTCTTAACTAATTACAACTATACTTTTCTCAAAGAGAGCCAGCCACATCGGTTGGCTCTCTTCTTTTTCATCAGTGTGAGCCGTACAGGTACATAAATAGGCACAGCGCCAATGTAATGATGATGACCACGTAGGGGTACATTTTCTCTTGCCGTGCCTGCTTCATTCTTTCTTCTATGTGGGTATCTATTGCTTGCTGCATTGCTGTATCGCTGTTCGCAAGTGTTATCAATCTTTGCTCTATTTCTTCCAGGTATTTGGCTTCAAGTCGTTGCGTTGCTTTCAGCAGTTCATTGATCACAGTTGCAGTTGATTCTTTATCATTCCTATGTTGCAGTACACTGATATGTCCTTCCGATAAGATAAGCAGTATGTATGCCTGCAATGCCCCCTGGCTCATGCGGTGCGTATCCATTACCGCAAGGCTGCTGTTTAGTTCCTTACTTATTTTTACGAGCCATTCGGGCGTTACTTCCTGCTGATGCCTGGTTTTATTCCCCATCCCTGAGAGCCATCGCTCATCATCATACAATTCTCTTTTGTATTCGTCCGACAGCACGGAATAGGCTTCCTGTATATCACGAAAGTATGCTTCAGATAATTTACTGTCCGGGTTTTTATCAGGGTGGTACTTGAGAGCCAGTTTACGAAAAGCTTTCTTGATCTCTATGATAGTAGCAGAAGGGGGAATACCTAATGTTTTATAATGGTCTTTCATAGAACCTTCGCTACGCTGGTGTAATAATGAAGCACGAAAATAACACGCATTATTTTTTTTGCAGCAATTTTATTTGGTGTCCTTATACTTCCATAGGTAAAAACAGGCGTAGGTCCGGTAGGGCGACCACTTGGCAGATATTTTAAGCATTTGCTCCTTCATGCTTTTCTTATCAGTGGCGTCCAGTTTGTATAGCTTGGTCATAGCCTGCTGTATACCCAGGTCATCCACTGCAAATACATCCGTTCTTCCCAGTGTGAACATCAGTAACATCTCTACGGTCCATTTGCCCACGCCTTTTATCGGTGTCAGAAATTCGATCACCTCTTCATTGGTCATTTTATTCAGCTTTTTGTCATCGGCCTTATGTTCCAGCATGTATTTGGCCACATTTTGCACATAGCTTACTTTGGCGTTCGATAATCCTATCCCTCTAAGTTTATCAAATGGTGTATCTATGATTTGTTGCGGTGTTGGCTCCTCTCCTTCATACAGTTTCAGGAATCGTTTAAATATTACCTCTGCCACTCGTGTCGATAATTGCTGGCTCATTATTGATGCACACAGCCGCAGGCATACATTCTTCCTTTTCTTTAGTTGGTAAGGCGTTACACTATCGAGTAACGGCAGCAACTTTCTGTCTTTAGCTAAGTGTGCTATATGTGGTTCATCTGCTTTCATTGCCATAGTTCATAAATTTATGCAAAATGATTATAATCGCTCCCTATGGCACTATAAACCGTACAATTAGCAAATTGATGTATATACTCGTATTTTGCACTGCAAAGATTGATGCAAGCTTTTTACTTTTTTAATTTTTACTTTTCAATTTGTAAAGTGCACAGGCGAACATTATTAAAAGCCGGCGGATTATTTGCGGCGGCACAAATCTCAGGTATGTCCACATTATCAGCTTTAGAGGCTTTAGGAAATCATTTGTCCCCATCAGAAAGAATGCCCGTGATGTTTATAGGCCATGGCAATCCTATGAATGCCATAGAGGATAACATATACAGCAAAAGCTGGAAAGATATGGGCAAGGCTTTACCACGTCCGCAGGCTATCCTATCTATATCTGCACACTGGCTCACTAAGGGTACTAAGGTAACCGGCAATGCCAAACCCAAGACCATTCATGATTTCGGAGGTTTTCCCAAGCAGTTGTTCGATCAGCAATACCCTGCACCCGGTACACCGGAAATGGCAAAATTGACACAGCAGATAGTAACCCATAGCCACATACAAAGTGATGATAGCTGGGGCCTGGATCATGGCACCTGGAGTGTGTTGCTCCCCATGTATCCTGCAGCCGATATCCCCGTTTACCAGCTCAGCCTCGATTACGATCAGCCACCATCATACCATTACGAGATCGGTAAGCAGCTCAGCAAATTGCGTGATAAAGGAGTATTGATAATCGGCAGCGGCAACCTTGTTCATAATCTTGGTAAGGTAGATTGGAGCGGTGGCAATAAAGTTTACGATTGGGCCCGGGAGTTTGACAGCAGATTCACCGGATGGATGGAGAAGGGCGACCATGCTTCAATATTGAATTACCAGAAGTTGCTTGGTAATACCGCAGTTATGGCGCATCCGTCTTACGATCACTTGTTGCCGTTGTTCTATATTCTTGGTTTGCAGCAGAAAAATGAACACATCACTTTCTTCAACGAGCAATTCGAAATGGCCTCTATCTCTATGAAGTCTATGCTGATAAAGGCTTAAAGTACTTTTTTCTCAAAAAATACACAATGATACCAAGCCCCACTGCACATAGCGAGTAAGCGATATACTTGATGTTGATACAGGAATAGATATACATCCAGATGATGATACTCAGTATGGCAGGTATCGGGAATAGAGGCATCTTATAAGGCCTTTCTTCATCAGGCGTTTTATAATGCCATGATATCACACCTACAGCCTGCGATACAAATTGCACCAGTATCCTCATAGTAAGTATCGCCGTGATCACTTCTCCTAATCGGAACAGCAGGCTGAATAAAAAGCCCAGCCCCCCGATGGCCAGTAATGAAATGTGTGGGAACTTATATTTTGGATGCACCCTTGCGAATACTTTAAAGAAGTCGCCGTTTTGTGCTGCGGCATAAGGTATGCGTGAATACCCAAGTATCGCCGAGAATAATGACGCCATAGCAATAATGAGTATCAGCACTGTCGCCACCTGCGCTACTGTATGGTTATACAATTGCTCAAAGTAAATACTGGCCACAAAATCCGATTGCGCTACAATTTGCCATGGCATATTACCCAGTATTACGGTCTGCATGCCTAAGTAAAAGATAGCGATACCCGTAATCGATATCAGTATACTGCGTGAAATATTGCGCTTTGGGTCTTTGATCTCTGCGCCCAGGTGGCATACATTGTAGTAGCCCAGGTAAGAATATACGGCCTTAAGTGATGCTTGCCCTATCGCTACATACAGTAGTGAGCCGCTGTCAAAACTATCAAGGTGTATATCAAATGCCTGAGCGGCATTAAAGTGAGGTATGCCCGAAATGATCAGCCATAGTATTGTGCCTCCTGTTATTATCCATAATACTACTGATATCTTGCCAATGCTTTTTATGTTCCGGTACAGCAGCGCCACCAGTAGTATCACCAGTCCGCCGCTCACCATTTTTTTCTGCATGTCGGCCAGCTGCACCAGGAAGGAGAAATAGTTGGAGAACCCTATTGCCCCGCTGGCTATCACTAATGGTGCTTGTATGGTCGTTTGCCAGATGAAGAGGAACGACATCAGTTTGCCTCCTTTCTGCTCGCCAAACAACTTTCTCAGGAATACATAGCTGCCACCTGCTTCCGGCCACTTGGCGCCCAGCTCAGACCACACCATGCCATCCATATAGGCAAGCAGTGCACCCACCAGCCATGCGATTATACTTGCCGGCCCGTGCATAATACTCACGATCATAGGGATAACTACAAATGGGCCTATGCCCACCATATCTATCATGTTTATAGCCGTTGCATGCCATAATGATAATCCCCGTTCCAGTTTAGGTACTGATGCCAATTAGTTGGTTTAGCTCACAAAATATAAAAATGAAGGCACCTAATCATTCTGATTCCCTGTTACTGGAAAATAAATTTTGCTGCTTTATCTATTAATCGTAATATTGCAATGAAACGATTAATATGGGAATCAGTAAAACAGAATTATTTACAAAGAAGCAGAACGAACTGGCCAATATTGCCAAAGCACTTGGGCATCCTGCCCGTATAGCTATACTCCAGCACCTCGTTAAGATAAATGCATGTATCTGTAACGATCTGGTGACAGAGCTTGGTTTGGCACAGCCTACCATTTCGCAGCATCTGAAAGAATTAAAACAGATGGGCATAATACAGGGCTCTATTGACGGCACTAGTATCTGCTATTGTATCGATCCCAAAGTATGGGACAAATACAAAAAGCTGTTTTCAGAATTTTTCGTAGAGATCAAGACAGCTGATAAAGGGGCTTGTGAGCCGGGCTGTTGTTAATTCGATCATTTAAAAATATATTTTTATGCAGACAGAACAGGAATTGAAAGATCTGGTAAAACAGAAATATAGTGAAATAGCATTGCAGGATAAGGGAACGAATATGAGCTCTTGCTGCGGTGCCGGTGGTTGTAGCACTGAGGTGTACAACATTATGAGTGACGATTATACCAAACTCGAAGGGTATAACGCCGATGCTGATCTCGGATTAGGATGCGGTTTGCCTACCGAGTTTGCGCAGATCAAAAAAGATGACGTGGTCATAGACCTTGGCAGTGGTGCCGGTAACGATTGCTTTATAGCCCGGGCGGTTACCGGCGAAAAAGGTAAAGTAATAGGTATAGACTTTACCGATGCCATGATCGAAAAGGCTCGGATCAACGCTGAGAAGCTTGGGTTTCACAATGTTGAGTTCAGGCAGGGGGATATTGAGAAGATGCCGGTTACAGCAAATGTCGCCGATGTGGTGGTCAGCAATTGCGTACTCAACCTGGTCCCAAACAAGAATAACGTATTCAAAGAGATATTCCGTGTGTTGAAAGCCGGTGGCCACTTCAGCATATCAGATGTGGTACTCGTAGGCAACCTACCTGACAAACTGAGACAGGCAGCAGAAATGTATGCCGGATGCATCTCGGGTGCTATACAGAAAGAAGAATACATGGGCCTGATTAGCAGCAATGGTTTTAAAGAAGTTATCATACAGAAAGAAAAAGCAATCGTAGTGCCGGACGATATTTTGAGCAGTTATTTGTCTGAATCAGAGATCAGGGAATTCAAAGAAAGCAAAACCGGTATATACAGCATCACAGTATTCGCAAAGAAACCTGATGCTTGTTGCGCTCCGGGCTGTTGTAATTAATTTATATAAACTGAAAGAACAGAAAAAATGAAGATCGCATTATTCTCAGACATTCATGCAAACCTGCCGGCTTTAGAAGCCTGCCTTGCTGATATTGATAAGAGGAAACCTGATGTGGTTTATTGTCTAGGTGACCTGGTTGGCTACAATGTTTGGCCAAACCAGGTCATCGAAACAATTCGTGAAAGACGCATCCCTACCATTGCAGGTAATTATGATTATGGTATTGGCAGGGAAAGTGATGAATGTGGTTGTGCCTACAAGACCGAAGAAGACAAAGCCTTGGGTAAACGATCTATCGCTTATACCAACAAGATCGTTTGTTCTGACGAGCGCAAGTATCTAAGAAACTTACCTGCCCACCTTCGTGTGGAGTATCAGTTGAATGAGGATAAGCTTGACCTCTTGTTGGTGCATGGCAGCCCTCGCAAAATAAACGAATACTTGTTTGAAGACAGGGAAGAAAAGAGCATGCTCCGCATTATGAACGATGCCGCTGCCGATATTATGTGCTTCGGCCATACACACAAGCCATATCATCGTATTATAGAAGAGCAGGTGGGTGATAAGGTATATAACAGGCATGCCATAAATATTGGTTCTGTTGGCAAACCAAAGGATGGCGATACCAGGGGTTGTTATGCCATGCTCACTATTAATGAATACAGCAGCAAGCTCCTCAAAAACTCAATTCATGTGGAGTTCATTCGTTTTGAATATGATGTAGAAAAGGCTGCCCGTGCCATCGAGCAGAGTGAGCTTCCGGATGAATACGCTCAAATGCTTAGACAAGCTTTTTAAGTTGCTATGCTCATGAGATACATACTTACTTCGATGTTCTTGTTGTGCGCTTCTATTGGGATGGCGCAAAGCTCTGGTCATTTTGGTTTATTCCCAACTGTCGATCATAGCGGCACTATAAGTAATAAGGTGGACTATAGCTTGTATTATTTTGCTGGTTTTAATCTTATTAATACAGAGGTGAATGGGAGTAAAGACCCTGCCAACTTCTTCGTTATTTATTCCGAACAGGCGCTTAACTATAAGCTCAATAGACACTTCTCTCTTACAGGCAGCTATGTATATGAGCGCCAGCGCCCCACAAGCTCCCTTCTGTACAGAAACGAGAACCGTTTTTATCTGCAGGGTACATATAAATACAACCTGGCGCGCACTGCTTTTAAGCATAGGCTCAGGTACGATGGCCGGTTTATTCAAAACCGGTTAACGTCAGAATCTCCTTATACAAGCAGGGTCCGCTATCTTCTCGGCATCACAGCACCCTTGCAGAAAAATGCAGATAAACTATACCTGAGCGCATATAACGAGCTGTTTTTCAATTCATATAAAGCTACTCCTACGCTGTACAGCGAAAACTGGGCTTATGCAGCAGTTGGTATGAAAACAAAACATGCCGGCAACTTCGAGGTAGGGCCGCTCTATATATTTTGGGTCAATAATGCGCAGCATGATCTTACTAACTTTCTATATTTACAGCTGACTTGGGTAAGTCACGTTGATCTTAGAAAAAACAAAACAGGTAAATGAAAAAATTCCTCGCTGAGTTTTTAGGTACATATGCAATGGTTTTTGCGGGCACAGGTGCTATTGTCATCAACAATGAGTTTCATGGTGCTATTACCCATGTTGGTATCGCTATCACGTTCGGGCTCATTGTTATGAGTATGATCTATGCATTTGGCGATATCTCCGGTGCTCATCTTAACCCTGCCGTCAGCATTGCATTTACGGTGGCAGGCCGTTTCCCTGCTAAGCAGCTTGCGCCTTATATCTTTAGCCAGTTAGCAGGGGCCTTAGCCGCCAGCCTCACGCTACGGTTCATGTTCCCCGGCGATCAATTCCTCGGTGCCACTATGCCTGCAGGTTCCGAGATGCAGTCATTGGTCATGGAGTTCATTCTTACTTTTTTCTTGATGCTGGTTATTTTCAATGTTGCTACCGGCAGCAAAGAGAAGGGCCTGTTTGCAGGGATTGCTATTGGTAGTATAGTAGCACTGGAGGCTATGTTTGCAGGACCTGTATGTGGCGCGTCTATGAATCCTGCACGCTCATTCAGTCCCGCCATCGTCAGCGGTCATATGGAGCATTTATGGCTCTATATCATTGCACCAATTGTAGGTGCCGTAGTTGCTGTTCCGGTATTCAATATTCTCAAGGGAGAAAGCAAGTAGTCCTCAATCCTGCTGTACATTTTTCAGGCTCAGGTCTGCCTTTTTCCATTTGTCACCTACACTGTATAACAGCAGGTATTGGTCTGATGGATGTTTCAGGGTCAGTTCATACCATCTGCCCGGGTCTTTCATGTTTACCTTATAGTCTGCTGTTTCGTAGCTCTTGGCACCATGGCCTTCATACCACCACCATGTACCGGTATGGTTTAGGGTCACTATTATGGTGCTGTCATTCGTCACTTTCACATTGGCGCCATTGTAGTCACTCACCATATTGTACGATGCTACATCATAGATGTTGTTCTTTTCCAGTGTATCGGTATATACTTCCCGCATCAGTTTAAAGAACCCTTCAGGCTGTGCGCCTATCATCGGTGCGCCTTCCATGTTTTCCGGTATATTCAGCAACAGCACTGTTTTATCCTGTTCATTGGGAAAATGACGTAACAGCCCGGTATTGATGGCATCAGATGATAACCAGTAGGTGTTCAGTTTTATGGTATAATACAAGTTCAGGTCCACATATATACTCAGCAGGCCGATGATAACGTACCTGTTCCTTACAATATTCGTTATCATCAGCACCAGGAAAAGATATAGGAATGCTGCAGCAAAGTAGGCGTAACGGTCATAGAACACCAGCAATGCAGAACCCGGGAATGGTAATGGGGACACAAAACATATATTCAGTATGCTCAGCAGGAAAAGCACAAAAAGTACTTTTGCAGCATTGCTCATCTTCTTAAATCGCATTACGCAGTATCCTGTTACCGCAATTGCCACGCCATACAAAACCGTAAGGGTTACCGGGGATTCAAAAAATGTGTAAATACTGTCTTTCACCTGTTTAGGAAAGTATCTGCCTAGTGTTACGATATGGAACAGGTACTTTGGTAGTTTAGACAGATAGTCGGTTACAGATGAATTGATCTCAATTTTATGCGGTTTCAGGTTTTTGTATATCAGCACCTGCGCTATAAAATAGACTGCTAACAGCAACAATTGCGGCAGGCAGAATTTCACGATCGTTTGTCGAAGTATGTTTTTGCTTTGCGTTACTGCATACCTGTAGTAGATACCTATGGTAATAACAAGGAAAGGAATAAGGTAAAAGATCTCTAACGTAAAAGCAGCAAGTATATAGTAGGCCAGTGCGGCCACTACATGCTTATTCTTTTGGTCATGCTGGTAGCCTTGCACTTCTATTAGTATCAGCATCATAAATATAAATGCGAGCAAGTAATGAAAATATGCCCTGCACGCTATGATCTCTGATATATGTGGCGATATACTGAACAGTATTGCGGCACATACGGGTATCAGTATATTTCTTTTAATGCCCGAGTCAGCTAATAACCTATTTGAAAATGTGAAGAACAGCAAACCTCCCGTTGCATGTGCAGTAATATACAGAATGCTCCACAACCACATATTCATCCCAAACAACTTGTAGAACACATAGTAGTGCAACGTGAATAGTTGGTAAAAGCTCTGGTCTTCTGAACCAGTTCTGTTGATGAAATCCCAGAATGATTGATGTTTCAGGTTATACAAAAAGCCTACACCGTCTATTACCCACCCTGCATTACCGGCAGGCAGGTATAGTGCGCATGTTACAAGCCATAACGCTATGAATACCCATAGGTTTTTATGCTTGCTCAGTCTTGTTTGTATTGCCTCGCCCATATTTTTTCAGGCTTTACCCTGTAGTATGCTGTATTAATATTGTTCTTCGTTCTTCTTCTTAAAATTCACTTGCTTCCATTGCTCACCCTGCTGGTACAGCAGCATATATCGTTCCGGTGGGTGCTTCAGTATTATGTCATACCAGTGCCCGGGATCCCTTAGTTCCAGTTTATAGTCAGGATTTTCATAGCTGTGTCCGCCATGCCCCTCATACCACCACCAGGTACTCCATTGGTTCAGTGTCACCCGTACCACGCTGTCGTTGGCTACCATCACATGCGCACCGTCGCCATAGTTGATCATGTTATAGGATTGCGCATCGTATATTTTATTGGCCGGGTTATTCCCTACAAACAATCCCCTCATCCTCTTGTACTCCCCGTCCGGCTGCGCGCCTATCATAGGTATTCCCTGCATATTTTCAGGTATGTTCAGCAGCACTATTATTTTATCTCCGGCATCAGGCAGGTCTTTCAGCAGGCGGTTATTTATATAGGTCGAATGCTTCCACAGCAGGTTTACCTTTACTGTGAAATACAGATTTGTAGCGGCATATAAGCCAAGTATTCCGAAGTAGAGTACTTTAGATAGATAACTGAGCAGTAATGCCAGCAGCATGTATGCGAATGCATCCACAAAGTAGGTGTACCTGTCATAAAATGCCAATAGAATATCCGGGAATGCTAAAGGCATTAATATTACAATACAGATCATGATCCATACAAACAATAATATGCCGGCCTTCCCCTTTGTACTCATTTTCCCGAAATTCGACACTATACTACAGCATACCAATACCAGTATGTTATAGAAAACGATCAGTCCGCCATTAGACCCTATTACCTCATAAACCTGTTTGCGTATTGCATGAGGAAAGTACCTGCCCAGGAAGAGTATATGGAATATATAACGTGGCGGCTTACATATATAGTTACTGAATGGCTGGTACACATTTTCCATTATGTGCGCAAAATGGCCATATACTATCGCTAATACGGCCAGGTGCATACCAAACATTAGTAGCTGTGGTACAAAAAAGTACAACAACACTTTTTTGAATATGGTTTTGTCGTAGTTCAGCACATACCGGTAATACAAGGCTAGTGTCAGCACAAACCATGGGGTCAGGTAAAATATCTCCAGTGAATAGGTAGAACATAAATACACTGCAGCCGCAAGCCATACATAGCTCTTCTTCTGCTCCTTATGATATTTTTGCACCCATAGTAATATCAGTAGTATCAGCAAAAAGCCTTGCAGGTAGTGAAATGATGCCTCCCATACGATCACTTCTGATATATGCGGGCATACGGTGTACAGCACTACGCCGCATAGGGCAATAATTTTACCCCTCTGCACATTCGAATCCTCAAACAGCCTTACAAACAGCATATAGATCAGGAATGCGTTGATGGCATGAAGGGTTACCATCAGGGTATGCCATGCATATACATTTGCGTCAAAAAGCTTGTAAAAAAGGTAGGTAGTGAATTGTGTGAACTGGTACAGGCTTGATATCCACGACTGGGTATTATTGATGTAGTCGCTGAATTTCAGGTGGCGAATATTATACAACCATCCCGAAGCATCTATTACCCATCCTGCTTTTATCGTCGGCAGGTATATCCCGAACGTCAGTATCCATAGCAGAATGAATACCCGTATATTTTTCTTATAGGTATTCCCTTTCGGCAATATGGTGTCGGCAATTCTGCTCAATGGTTAGTTTATTAAGAACAAATATAGATCAATATTGGTCAATGTTTTTCCGGCTCAGGTCGGCTTGCTGCCATTTATCACCTTTCGCAAATAGCAGCAGGTAGGTGGCCGGGTCTCTTTTTAGTATTAGTTCATAATAGTGCCCCCCATCCTTCATATCCAGTTTATAGGCAGCGTTCTCATAGCTTATACCGCCACGGTATTTATACCACCACCAGGTACCCCATTGGTTTAGTGTCACTCTTATTGTGCTGTCATTGATCACGTTTACATGTGCGCCATCTTCCGGGGTCGTCATGTTAAAGGATGCCGCATCATATACTTCATTACCTATCTTATGGTCAGATACCAGGTTATGTGCCAGTTTCCACAGGCTCTCATCCTGTGCTCCGGTCATCAGTATCCCGTTCATATTCTCCGGCAGATTTAGCAGTACTATCGTTTTGTTGCCGGGTGGCGGTATTTCATTCAGCAGCCTTTTTACTATATAGGCAGATCGCTTCCAGTAGTAGTTGGTAAGCTCCAGGCAATATATATTGCACACAGCGTATAGGGCAAGTATTGTTATCGCTATACCTTTCCGTTTGTTACCCACCAGCAACAGTGCCAGCATTATAAACAGGAATGGCGACATGAAGTAGGTATACCTGTCAAACAATACCAGCTGCATTTTAGGTATTTCAAAGGCGGTCGCAATGAAGATCATGAGTAACAGCCATACAAGCACTAATACCCCGGCCTTACCTTTTACTGATAACTTACTAAATCTGATGGTCACGTAAAGACATATGCCACTCAGTATCAGGTAAAAAGGGATCAGGAACACCCAAGACTCGCATAGCTCATAAGCCGCCTGGCGCATAGGTTGCGGCCAGTAGCGGCCAAGCAGCAATACGTGATAGAGGTATTCCGGCATTTTGCTCAGGTAGTGTATGCCCAGCATCTGCTCCGGGAATGCTACGTGGCCTACATACCGGTTGATCACCAGCCTTAGTACTACCACATGTGCGCCATACAGCAGCAGCATAGGCAGGAAAAAACAAAGCAGTGATCTCCTGAAAATAGCAGCAGCATATTTCAGTGATACCCGGTAATACACCATCATTGCCAGGCAAACCCATGGTGTAAAGTAAAATACCTCCAGCGAATAGGTAGAGAGAAAGTACAGTATGCCTGCTGCCCATGCATACCCCCGTTTTTGATCGTGTTGATATCGTTGCACCCAATAGAGGATGAGCAAAACTATAAAGTAGCCCTGCAGGTAATGATAGCATGGTTCATGTACCACCACCTCTGTATTGTATGGTGTGAGTGCATATAAAAACACACCTGCAAAAGATATTAACCCTGCGTTATTCACTTTACTGTCTACCAGTACGCCCTTGCATATGATGTATAGCATCAGGCAGTTGATGGCATGTGCGCTCGTCTCCAACAGGTGCCATAGTATTGGGCTGGTGCCTATTATCTTGAAAATGGTATACAGCACAAGTTGTGTGAACTGGTAGAGGCTCAGGGAGTCCGGCCGGTTGATAAAGTCTTTGAACGAAATATTATCCAACCGGTATATAAGACCGTAAAAGTCACCTACCTCTCCTGCTTTTGCGGCGGGCAGGTACAGCACGCTTATCGTTAGCCATAGTATTCCTAATACCTGCAGATTGCTGAGGCCTTTGCTCTTACCGGTATGTAGGTTGTCGTTCAGCAATTAGTTATTGTTTATGTTCAATAGATGTTCGTTCACAAGGTTCACCCATTTTTGCATTGCCCTGTGATTCCAGTGTGTATCTCCTGCCAGGTATAGCTCCCCGCCTGCTTCCTTAAACAGGTGGTATGCATCTATTATTTTTATCTTTAGTCGTTTGTTGCTCTGTATCCTGGGTATCAAACCGTTATAGTCATTTGGCTGATTTATAGTAGCTGAATTAGGTATCATGGACAAAAACACCTCGTCATAACCGGCCGATTTATAGTGGTCATAAATATCATTGATATTATCGGTCATCTGCTCCAGTTCACTGTCGGGCAATGGGGAGTAAGAACTCGCATTGCCTGTTTTCAATACTGTCTCTTTCAGGAACAGGTGATCCCGGTCATCAGATATAACTACGTCGCCCGATGCACGGTTGAAAAAGTAGTAATTCAGGGCTGCCTTACCTGTAAACATAGGCATCATAAAGTTGTAGTTGAAAATATTGCATTGCAAATTCTGGTTGATATACTTATTGAACAGGTTATCAATACTTACCAGCGATGAATATTTCATATGCCTGTCCTGCAAATAATAGGGTAGAGATGCGCTCTTGAGTATTGTCTCAGATACCGGGAAATCACTTTTCATTTTTGGGCTGCCGAAATAATCGCGTACAAACCGTTCCGATATCTCTATGAGCAATACGCTTTTCCTGTTTTTATCTATATGGGTATGCCCCGCATTGCCTCTTCCCGTAAAGTTATAAACGGCTACACCTGCAAAGTTGGTATCTCTCAGTTCCCATGTATAGCTGTCGCCGTAGAGGTCCATAGCTATGTTTTTACTGCCACTGTATTCAGCTTTACTCACATGGCTCTGTTCTCTGCCGGGGTTAAATTTATGTACCGCATCCAGGTAAGACATACTCACAAGGTCTCCGTTGAGGCAGGGGTAGGTACTCCACCATTTTTTGCCATCACGTACTGTAGTGATGTACTCCATAGCAGGGCGCGAAGTAGATGCCCATAACAGCACCAACCCCAGCAGTATAAAGAAATCCCTTGCTATCTTTTTCCCCATCGGTTAAAATTGAAAATAGATGAATTGATTTTCAATGAATACACCGAAGAAGTAACATGCCAGGATCATAAACGCTGTATACAACCAGAACTTTAGATTGCTGTTTATATAGTGCTTTGGCAGGTATCTTTCCCGTATCAGCATGATACCTATCACAATAACAGAGAATAATAATTCCACCCGGTTTACACCTACGTAATGCGATCCACCTCTGAATTGGAATATATCACCTATATAGTTTACTGCCTGTGACAGATTTACTGAACGGAAGAATATCCATAAAAAGGTCACCAGTATAAAGTTCACTGCTATCTGTATTACAGTCAGTATTTTATTGCCCTTCAGGGTGGTTTTCCTGGTTAGTAGTATCACCAGCAGGCCATGCAGCGCTCCCCATATCACAAATGTCCAGTTAGCGCCATGCCACAAACCGCTCAGCAGGAACACTATTGCTACATTTACTTTGCGTCGCCATTCACCCTTCCTGTTGCCACCCAGCGGTATATATACATAATCCCTGAACCAGCTGGATAACGATATGTGCCACCTGCTCCAGAACTCACTGATGCTCCTTGATAAGTAGGGTTGATTAAAGTTCTCCATCAGCTTTATGTTCATCACCTTTGCCGCACCCAATGCGATATCTGAATAACCTGAAAAGTCGCAGTAGATCTGGAACGAATAAAATGCAGCACCCATAAATAGTGCAAGTGATGAGCTTTCGTGCGTATGGCCGTAGGTGCGCTCTACCATCATGGCTAGCCGGTCTGCTATCACTACTTTCTTAAAGAATCCCCACAGCATCCGTGACAGGCCTTCTTTCACATTGTCCCAATTATATGCTCTGAACTCTTTTAGTTGAGGCAGCACATTTTGTGGTCTTTCTATGGGCCCGGCTACAAGCTGCGGGTAAAACATTACATACAAGGCATACACTACAAAATTCCGTTCGGCAGGTTGGTTCCTTCTATATACCTCTATGGTATAACTCATTGCCTGAAACGTGTGGAATGACAATCCTATCGGGAGCGCCATCTGCAGCACAGGCAGTGATATCGGTTTGCCAAACAAAAGGAAACCTTCATGTATATTGTCAATGAAGAAATTATAGTACTTGAACACTGCCAGCGCGCCTATATTGGCTATCAGGCTCAGTATCAGCCAGGCTTTACTGCGCTTTCCTTCGCTTTTCTCTATCAGTATCCCGGCTATGTAATCGATCACTATCGTACCGCCAAGTATCAGTATATACTCCGGTATCAGTGACATGTAGAAATAGCAGCTTGCTACCAGCAGCAGCCATATCCTTCCCTGCTGACTTTTCAGCCTGAAGAACCACAGTGTCACGACCATGAAAAATACCAGGAACTGTAGGGAGTTGAATGTCATCTTGTTTTCAAAAATAAGGGTAATTGGCCGGAGTTATGCCGGCAGTAATTGTAATGAAATGTTGGTCTTGTATGCTTCATTTGTTATAGGATCGTACAATATCATTTAAAATATTCACCCATTTTTGTTTGCCCTCACTGTTCCAGTGGGTGTCGCCGGGGCAAAACCACTGCTCTGCCGGCTTAAAACTGTAATATACATCTATCGTCTTTGGTTTTAGCCGCGGATCATTCTGTATCAGCGGCACGAGGTTATTATAGTTCTTGGGTTGCACCAGAGATGCGGTGTTGGGTATCATGCACAGGTACACTTCTTTAAAGCCCGCTGCCCTGTAGTGATCGTAAATGCTGTTGATGTTTTTGACCAGCAGGTCCGTTTCTCCGGGATACAGCCTTGCATACGAGTTCTCTGTATCATCCAGCGATACGCTCTTCTTCTGAAAAAGGTAGTTGCCGTTATCAGATATCACTACATCGCCCGATGCTCTTTTGAAGGCATAATAATTCAGTTCTGCCTTATAATTCAGTGCGGGCCTCATGAAGTTGTAGTTGAACAGGTTGCACTGCAGGTTCTGGTTGATATCCTTATTGAACAGGTCTTTTATTGAAAAAGACGGCAAAA
>CAYZKL010000011.1:0-2409 GCA_964478855.1 uncultured Flavipsychrobacter sp. | reverse complement strand
CTCCGGCAGCGCTTGTGCAGTAGGCGAACTCGCGGCCTGTTCCGGGTCGTAGATCTCATCAAACATGCGCAGTGTGCGCATGTAGCGCCTCACCCACAGCTCCGCTATCTCTATGACCAGTATATTGGTTTTTGTGGTGTCTAAGTGAATTTTGGCGCCTATGTACCTGTTGATGAAATGGTACTCAGCAATACCGTAAAACTGCTCCTTCTTAAGCGACCACGTATAGCTGTCTCCGCAAATGTACAGTACGGTATTGTATGTCCCGGTATCTACTACAGACTTGATATACTCGGGGCCTTTGTGAAACTTATCGATGAAGGTAAGCCCGGCCATAGAGGCTAAGTTGCCGGCCAGCATAGGGTCTGTACTCCACCATTTCTCGCCGTCGCGAACGCCCCATATGTATTCCATGAACTTATGAGAAGTGGACAGGGATAGCGCTGCCAGGCCAAACAGTAAAAAAAAGTCTCTTGCTATCTTTTTGATCATCGCTCCGGTAATGGCCTGCGTAAATTACAAAGATTACGCTAAATCAGAAAGCCGTATTGCTACGGCTTTCTGGTACTATTGGTGCATTTAAATATGATTACCGGATGAACAACAGCTCGCGGTATTTTGGTAATGGCCAAAGCTTATCATCTACTACCAGTTCCAGCTTGTCGGCGTGGTAACGGATGGTGTCAAAGTATGGTTTTACCTCGTGGCAGTATTTCAGTGCGCGCTCATGCATGTGTGGCACATTGTTCGCCTTTTTACGGGCTTCCAGCATAGCTTCTACATTGTCATTGATGCTCTGTATGTGGCCGCTGATCACTTCTACAAGGTTCAGCTGAGCCTTATAGCTCTTGGTATCCAGGCCTATTTCTTTCAGTCCGCGCACGTTTGTTATCAGCGTGTTCTGGTAGTTGATGGCTGCAGGCAATACATGGTTTGTGGCCAGGTAGCCTATGATACGGGCACCTTCTTCACATAGTCCTCCAGCATAATCTCGTGGCGGGCTTCCAGTTCGCGCTTGCTGAAGATGCCATTGCCGTAGAACAGTTCTTTTGCCTTATCGGTGACGTAGGCATCCAGTGCTTCCGGTGTGGTCTTAAAGTTGTTCAGGCCGCGGCGTTTTGCTTCTTCTGCCCACTCATCGCTGTAGTTATCACCTTCAAAACGTATCTTCTTTGATTTGGTGATGTAGTCTCTGAGTACCTGCAGTATCGCTATTTCTTTCTTTTCACCTTTCTCTATCAGCGCATCCACGTCTTTCTTAAACTGTTTCAGCGTTTCGGTCATAATGGTGTTCAGCACTACCATTGGTGAGCCGCAGTTGGCAGACGAACCTACCGCACGGAACTCGAACTTGTTGCCGGTGAATGCGAACGGGCTGGTACGGTTACGGTCCGTATTGTCCATCAGCAGTTCAGGTATCTGTTTGTGTATATCCAGCTTCAGTATCACTTCGTCCTGCTCGCTGAATTTCTCTTTAACCCTTGTTTCCACTTCATCCAGCACCTCGGTAAGGTACTTACCTATATATACCGATATGATAGCCGGTGGGGCTTCGTTTGCGCCCAGGCGGTGGTCATTGTTGGCCGATGCTATGGCACCACGCAGCAGATCATCATAGTCATGTACCGCTTTTATGGTGTTTACAAAGAAGGTAAGGAACATAAGGTTGGTACGCGGTGTTTTGCCCGGTGCCAGCAGGTTTACGCCGGTATCTGTTGCAAGGCTCCAGTTGTTGTGCTTGCCGCTGCCGTTCACGCCAGCAAATGGTTTTTCATGCATCAGGGCCTTCAGCTTGTGGCGCTTGGCTACCTTGGTCATTACGTCCATCAGCAAGGTATTGTGATCCACTGCTATGTTCACTTCTTCTAATATAGGTGCACTCTCAAACTGTGCAGGTGCTACCTCGTTGTGGCGGGTGCGCAGTGGTATGCCCAGTTCAAAGTCCTGCATGAATGCATATACACGCTCCGGTATAGAACCGAAGTAATGGTCTTCCAACTGCTGTCCTTTTGCGGGGCTGTGACCCAGCAGGGTACGGCCACACATCATCAGGTCAGGGCGGGCATTGGCAAGTGTTTCATCTATTACAAAGTATTCCTGCTCCCAGCCCAGTGTGGCTGTAACTTTAGATACGTTCTTGTCAAAATAGTGGCATACATCTACCGCTGCTTTGTCCAGCGCGCCTATCGATTTCAGCAATGGCGCTTTATAATCCAGCGATTCGCCGTTGTAAGCTATGAATATGGTAGGTATGCAAAGGGTTTTACCAAAGCCCGCTTCCATAATGAATGCCGGTGATGACGGATCCCATGCGGTATAGCCGCGTGCCTCGAATGTGGCGCGTATACCACCGTTAGGGAAGCTGGATGCGTCCGGTTCCTGTTGTATCAGTTCATCTCCGTCGAAAAG
>CAYZKL010000010.1:39892-60799 GCA_964478855.1 uncultured Flavipsychrobacter sp. | reverse complement strand
AATTGTCCCGGCCCATTAATACCATAAGGAGCATAAAACCCAGCCAGCCCAGCGTAACCCAGCTTTTCAAAAAATACTTAAAAGCACCCATCATACCCATAACGATAGACAAGAGCAAGAGAAAGCCAGCACCGGCAGGTACCCTTAATAAAGGATGCTCCATAAAAATACCCATGAGCAAAAGCAAGACATACGAGATAAGTGTAGCAAAGACAACATTGCGATGATGCCGCTGCAGGACCGTATTCATAAAACGGGGATGATAGTTCTCGAGGTCGGAATTGCTTTCGATCTTCAACCTGCCGGAGATATATGATTCGGAGGGGATGATGTCTATCTCGTAGTCGAGTGAATCGTAAGGGATAAGGCTGCGAATAAATGCAGGGTTAGATATCTTGGAGAAAATATTTTTAAAATAATCGCGGCTGACCCTGAAAAAGTATGCGAAAGAAAATAGCAGTACCACTAAAAAGCCAAGATAGAAACCAAGCTGCAGGAACAGGATATTGGATGCAGAGGAATGCTCATCAAACCACTGAAAGTGTATGGAGATGACCGAATAGAAAGCGAGGAAGGCAATAGGTATAATAGAGTTATTGATGCTATACACCAGAAAGGCATGTCGGGTGGCACCCATGTATGGGATACGACGGCTATGAATGATAAATGTGGTGATGTGCCATGTCATGGTAAAGACGCACATGGCACCGCCGAGCAGAAACATGCTCATAAAATTGATATCGCCGAGGTACTCAGGTGCAAGAAAAAGAGATGATGCACCAAAGTGAGATGCAAAATTTCCGGTAATGATGAGCAAAAGTAAAACCCAGAAGAAAAGTAATAATTGATACTTACGAAAGTGAAGCAGCAATAATTGGACAGGTAAAAAATAGTATATGCTTCTCAGCACATGTTTCATCTGATGTTTTCTGGTTCAAATGTTAAGCTACGAAGAATTTATGGATTAAGGGTAAAGTAGGGTGTTATAATTACAACAATAAAAACTTATCAGCATCATTAAGAAACGGAAAACTACTCCTTACTTCATCAAGACGAGCCCTGTCGAGTGTAGCAGTGTGCGTAAGCACCTGGTTGGGCAACTGAACTATTGTTTCTCCCAAGGGACCGAAAACACTGCTTTCGCCGAGATAGTTATTGTTTTTGGCATCCTTCCCTACCCTATTCACTCCAACGACATAGCATTGGTTCTCTATAGCGCGGGCCTGGAGTAATGTGCGCCAAGCGAGGCTACGAGGTTCCGGCCAGTTGGCTACATAAATGAGTACATCATATTCATTGTCCAGATTACGGGACCAAACCGGGAAGCGCAGATCGTAACAAACCAATAAATTGATACGCCAGCCATTGACCCGGGCAATGAGCCGTTTGTCGCCCGGAGTGTAGTGCTGATCTTCTTTTGCAAAACCGAAAAGGTGACGCTTATCATAATGACCTATTGTTCCATCGGGTTGTACCCAAAGAATACGGTTATAGTATTTACCGTCTTCCACTATCATAATGCTGCCCGTAATGATACACCTGAACTTTGTGGCGATACCGGCCATCCACTGCACAGTGGGGCCATCCATTTCTTCGGCAAATTTTTCGGGAGCCATGCTGAAGCCAGTACTGAACATCTCCGGAAGAACGACAATATGCTTAGGTTGGCTGATGCCAGCGATCATTTGCTCATATTGTAGCAGGTTTGCTGCTTTGTCTTCCCATACTATATCGGGCTGTATGAGCGTTATATGTAATTGTGCTCCGTTCATAATTTGATATGAAGCTACGATTAATTTAAATTTGTTGTAACAGAGGATAGCATTACTTTTATTACGGAAGGGCAAACCTAAAAATGTATTAATGAAGAGATTGTTGTTATTATTAATGTTGCTGATACCGGTGGCGGGCTACAGCGCAAATAAAAAAAAGCCTAAGCCCATGCCGGTGAGCAGGTGGAAAGAAGTGAAAAGAATGAGCCTTGACTCAACAGTAATACCATTTACAGATACTCTATATATCGCATTCAGGCCAAAGGATTCATTTGCCTACCATGTAATGAACGGGTTCATATACAAAGGGGTGTACACAATAGATGAGGATAGCCTGCTGGATTTTGGTACGGCACGATATAGGATGCCGGTAAGAAAACCCCTAGTAATGGTGCTGACAGATGCTAAAGGTATTTACCAGTTTTCGAGAGATTCATCGGATACGGCGAAAATAATAGTGCTGACGAAAGATGAAAAAATTCTACCGGTAACGGATGTGGATGTAATGATAGGCCACTGGACCGTATTTAAACGTGCATCGAAAGAAATGGGAACGGTAGATAACGAAAGTGCGATACGGTCGTTATATGTTACCGGACCATCGACAGATGGAAAGCTGGGCTATGTATATAGCGGCAGTGATGCCAATAATAACCCATCGTGGTACATAAAGAACTTTGGGGCAGACCAGACACTAGACTGTGATGGGAAAAACCCGAAGACGATAAAGGTGATCAAGTGCCAGAACGGGGAACTAGTGCTGGAAGAAAATGGGGTGAGTTACTACCTGAAACAATTCAAATAACGGTCTACTTTAACTTAAGCAAGTAGTAGGGCTTTACTTCTTTGCTGCGGGTAGCGGGGTTAAGGAACGGAGGGGTAAGCTCGCTTACCTTGAACAATACGCCCTGCTTTACGATACTATAAGCAACACTATTTTTTTGCAGTTCCTGCAAACCTTTGTCCATAGTGATCAGATACTTTTTATCCTGAATGTACATCAGTTCACCTGTAGATGGTATAACCTGCTGTGCATAAAAATGGACCGAATTCATTGGGTCGTCCATTTTATAATAAATGATGTCTTTAGCAGGAATAGAACTGCTATGTATATAGCGGCCAATTTGTGAGCCTACCTGGTATTGGAGCAAAGTATAATAGACATAGTTGGTAAGGAAGATGTTGATAATGATCATACCGGCGGCGGATAGCCAAAGCAACTTTGCACGGACTGCCTTACTGAAAGCCAGATATAACCAAAAAGAAAAACCGATAACCCATAACGCAATGATAAGCGGATGTGCAGGGAATACATAGGCTATAAGCAACAATACAACCAATAGCGTGATGGCAATAAGCAACGCCATGAACGGCCGCATGACATTATATATTTTTCTGTACATGCCTTGTTCTGCCATGTCGTAAATAAAACGGGCGGTGATAATAGCAGCAAGCGGAAAAGCAATAAATATATAGTGCGGTAACTGGTAAGCAGAGGAGCCGAGTGCTATATAGGTAATTAAAAAACCTCCGGTCGTTATCCACTCCTGCCGCGGCTGTAATTTGAATTTTTGTTTAACCAGCTGAATGACATTGATGATGATAGCCGGCAGGAAAAGAAAGATCCATGGCAGGAACGACCATAACATGTTCATGAGCAGGAAGCTGATATCTACTGCATTTTTCCAAGGGCTTTCGCCGGTGATACGCCCGAAGCTCTGAGACCAATAAAAAAAGCGAAGACCGGAAACACCCTGGCTACCATTGACCATAACCTCGGGATGTTTATCAAACTGATCGTAAAGCCCATAACTCATGGGTATAAGCAGGGTGGCCATTACAACGATACCTAAAATGTATGCCGGCTGAAAAATATTTTTCCATTGTCTTTTTAAGACCCAGTCGGACATAAAGCAGAATGCAGGGACCATAAGCGCAATAGGGCCTTTTGTCATCATGCCGAAAGCTATGGCTGCACAGCCGGCAAGAAGGTATAACAACCTACGGCTGACTATCCACTCCTGGATAAGCCAAATAGCCGTAATGACCCAGGCCATGAGAATGGTATCGCAACGTATATCATTGGTCATTAGGAACATACCCTGGCAAGTGGCCAGAACAAGAGCGGCCATGCGTGCGGTAATATCATTGTATAACAGACGAGTGAGCCTGTAAGTAGCGAAAATGGCTAATAGAGCAAAAAGTATGGAAGGGAGCTTATAACCGAAATTATTGACCCCGAAGACCTTCATGCTGATGGCGCTTGTCCAAAAAAGGAAAGGCGGCTTGTCGAGGTAATTCATGCCCCTGTCGTACATATGGAGATAATCACCTTTTTCCAGCATCTCCCTGCTCATCTCGGCATACTGAGACGCATCTATATCCATTGTATCGATCCGGACGGCGGTGAAATACAAAGCGGCAATCAAAATAAAAACCCAAAAAGGGACCTTTGGCATAAATGGAGTTTTCCAGTAACAAAAATAGTCGCAATTTTATCGAATGTTGCAATTAAGACATTATTCTTTCGACCTGGCATTTGAATATCCATTTACCATATCTAAAGGGACAAAGACGCACCAACCAACTTTAATAACCTCGCTGGGCCTTGGGAACATGACGGGATATGGTGAAGCGCCGGCGATAGCCTACTATGATATAACGGTGGCGCAAATGGTAGAATCGCTTGAGTCAAAGCGTGGCATGATAGAAAGATATGCACTTACCGATCCGGGCAGATTCTGGCATTTTCTGCATCACCTGATACCGGGGCAACATTTTCTGACCGCAGCGCTGGATATAGCCGGATGGGACCTGTTTGCCCAAATGAGCAGAAAACCACTGCACCAATTGCTGGGGGTGAAATGGGAAAACAACATAATCACAGATTATACGATAGGTATAGACACTAAGGAGGAAATGATAGCCAAGCTACAGGCACACCCGTGGCCCGTGTATAAAATAAAACTTGCAAGACCAGAGGACATAGACATATTGAGGGCATTGCGAGCGCATACGAGTTCTCCCTTCCGCATAGATGTAAACGAGGGATGGACATTTGAAGAAACGAAGGCGATACTACCTGAACTGCAGGAACTGAATGTGACGATTGTAGAGCAACCACTGCCCAAGGGTGAGTATGAGGCGATGAAGGAACTGAAAGTAATATCGCCAATACCACTATATGCTGATGAAAGCTGTAAGACGGAGGATGAGGTAAAAAAATGTGCGGAGAGTTTTCACGGAATCAATATAAAACTCACAAAGTGTGGCGGTATAACACCCGCACTACGAATGATAAAAGAAGCAAGAACGCTGGGCCTAAGGGTAATGATGGGATCGATGAACGAGAGTACGATAGGCAGCGCAGCGATAGTGAATATGCTGCCATTGCTGGATGAAGCAGATGCAGATGGTCCATTATTGCTAAAAGAGGATGTGGGCGTAGGGCTAAAATATGATAACGGTATAATGGGGCTGAGTGGTGCAAACGGGCTGGGTGTAAAATTTACAGGTAAGCAATAAAAGTTATTTTTGTTTAGAATGGAGCTGCAACAAAACATTTCACTAAAGGGATATAATACATTTGGTATAGATGTAGCCTGTGCATACTATACTGAACTGTTGCAAGAGCAACAACTGGAAGCCATAGGTGACCTGCCCTACAAGAAGTATATAATAGGGGGTGGCAGTAACATACTGATGACCCAACCTGTGGACGGATTAGTGATCGTGAACAAACTGAAAGGGATAACCGCAGAGCAGGAAGATGAACAATATGTATGGCTGAGAGTAGCATCGGGAGAAGTGTGGCATGACCTGGTGCTCTATGCTATAGAGAAAGGATTAGGCGGAATAGAAAACCTGGCACTGATACCGGGAACTGCAGGTGCATCGCCTATGCAGAATATAGGTGCATATGGCGTAGAGGCAAAAGAAACCATAGAAAGTGTGACGGGCTGGCACTGGCAAGAACGGAGGTTTGTAACCTATACAAACGCTGAATGTAAATTCGGATACAGGGATAGTATTTTCAAACATGAACTAAAGGATAAAGTCTTTATAACATCGGTAGTATATAAACTGACCAAGCGACCGGTATATAATACCAGCTATGGTGCGATAACGCAAGAGCTGGAGCAAGTGGGCGTTACTGATCTATCGGTAAAAGCGATAGCGGAGGCAGTGATGAGGATAAGGACGAGTAAGCTACCGGACCCCCAAATAATAGGAAATGCCGGCAGCTTTTTTAAAAATCCTACCATCGCCAAGGTACAGTTTGAAGAACTGAAGCAGCGATATAATGACATGCCCTGTTACCCAGTAAATGACCAACTAGTGAAAGTACCGGCAGGATGGCTGATAGAGCAATGCGGCTGGAAGGGCTACAGGAAAGGCGATACAGGTGTACATGCAAAACAGGCACTGGTGCTGGTAAACTATGGCAACGCAAAAGGAAGCGAGATATGGAACCTATCGGGCGAGATCGTAAACTCTGTCCAGGAAAAATTCGGGATAGAGCTGGAGCGGGAAGTACAGGTGTGGTAACCTAGTTAGTTTGTTTTAAGCCCCTTCCACTCGCTGCGCAGTAAGCCGGTGATAACAATATCCTCAGGCCGACCGTTGCGGATGCAACTTTGACGAATAACGCCCTCTACCCTGCAACCTAAGCGCTCTGCAACTTTTGCGCTACGGAGATTAGCGGGAACGAAATGCACTTCTATTTTATTCAAACCAATTTTTTCGAAAAGGAAATCAATAAAGCGAGTAAGGCAACTATTGATGATCCCCTTACCTTCGAACTCTTCACTTATCCAATAACCAACCTGCGCCCTCTTGGTAGATTGATCCCAGTGGTGCATGCCTATCCCTCCAATGATCTTGTCATTGAAGAAAATACCTAAGGCAAGTGCCTCCTGAGTATTGAGCTGATGAAGTGACTGCTGAATAAATTGGAGTGATTGCTCTGGTTTGGTGGTCTTGCTTACCCATTCCAGCCAAGGCTGTAAATGCTTGCGTGACCTGTTAACAGCATTATACAATTCCGGGGCATCATCCAACTGGTATGACCGGAGCAGAATATTATTGTCTATAATTATCGATACCAAGACCCGAAGATTTAAGTTATTTTTTATTCATCCACTCCCACATTTCGGGGATACGCTTTATCCATGCGAGTTCACGCATTTTTACCCGAGCATCACCTACCGGAGATCCGAAATAAGTTTTACCACCTTCTATGCTTGCAGGTACACCACTTTGGGCGAGTACTACAGCACCCTTGCCAACAGTAAGATCTTTGCTGACACCAACCTGGCCCCAGAGGATGACCTCATCTTCTATAATAGCCTTGCCGCCTATACCCACCTGCGCAGCGAAAAGACAATTTTTACCAATAACAGCACCGTGACCAATATGGATATGATTATCGAGCTTGGTACCACGGCCAATAATGGTATCACCACTTACGCCTTTATCTACAGTGGTGCCGGCTCCTATCTCTACATCATCTTCCACTATCACACGGCCACAACTTACCATTTTGTCATATTGGGTCTCCCGTTCCTTTCTGCGCTTAAAGTAAAAAGCATCGGCACCTAAAACGCAGCCCGCATGGATGATGACATTGTCGCCAATGATGGTGTGATCGTAGATAGTAACGTTAGGATGGATGAGGCAATTTTTGCCGATAGTAACATGGTTGCCTACGAATACTCCTGGTTGTAAATGAGTACCCTCTCCTATTACCGCAGAATCGCTGACCATTTTGGTAGCAGGTTCGAACGGACGAAAGCGATTAACAATTTTTACGTAAGCACTGAAGGGGTCTGCAATGACCAGTAAAGTTTTACCGGGAGGGCAAGCCACCTCTTTATTAATGATAATGACCGTAGCCGGTGAATTGAGACAGGCACTATAATATTTTTCAAAATCGACGAAGGAAATATCGCCGGCAGTTACTTTATGTATCTCATTGATACCTGTAGCTTCCTGTTCGGCGTTGCCTACCAATCTGGCACCGGTAAACTCAGCTAACCACTGCACAGGAACAGGTTGTTCGAATTTCATACACTATTAAGTTTGAAACAAAAATACACCAAATACCTACTTTCCATTAATTTCGACCAAGTTATTGAATATATCAAATCTTGTGGTATGTTGATAGCCTTAAAAAACTTCTGAAATTGGATCTCATAAATATAAACGGAACCATACTACCAGCAAAAGACGCCGGGGTGAGCACTGACAACGGAGCTTTCAGATATGGGTACGGGCTTTTTGAGACCATGCTGGTAAGGAACGGTAGCATAAGACTTAAAGAATATCACTGGGACAGGCTGTTTGACGGATTAAAGCAATTATTTTTTGAACCAGCAGCGCTAATGACCAGGGAGTGGCTGGAAACAGAAGTGCTACGCACCGTAAGTAAAAAAAAAGCTAATGACCTTTGCAGAGTAAGACTGCAGTTATATGCCAAAGGTGGCGGACTGTACAGTAATGAAAGCAGACAGCCTGAATTTATCATTGAGTGTTTTGCAATAGAGCCTGATACCCTGTTGCTGAACAGCAACGGACTAACAGCAGGAATAGCCACCGGAGTGAATAAAAGCGCAGATACATTGAGTAACCTGAAATCGTGTAATGCGCTTATATATGCGGTAGCTGCAAGGCAAGCAAAAGCAAATAAATGGAATGATGCCCTGATACGCAATACAACCGGCAACATAATAGAAAGTACAATAGCCAATATCTTCTGGATAAAAGAAGGAGAGCTATACACACCACCACTGCCTGAAGGGTGCGTGGCAGGAGTAATGAGGCGGTATGTGCTCAACACCGTGACCGTAACTGAAAAAGTGCTTGATGAGCAAACATTGTTGGCGGCAGATGAGGTATTTGTAACCAATGCTATAAAAGGAATAAAGTGGGTAAAAAGCATAGGTGAGCGTGAATACAGTAACCAGGTAACACAAAATATATTTAACGCAGTTCTTAATAATCAAACGATTTGAAAAAGTTACTATATCTGGCGGTGTTGCTTGCGACAATAGACTGTACTGCCCAAACCGGATATGGTCCTGAATTGGGTATAGGGATCAGCAATATGAGGTTTGCGCCGGACCCATCCATATTCACAGCATCGACTACGACGGCAATAATGAGTGGGAGGATAGGTGGGATATTGGACGTAGCTATAAACAGGCAAGTTTACTTTCAGCCGGGACTATTTGTAGCGAGAAGGGGCAATAAGCGCAGTTTCTCATTTTATGTGAGCGATAGCCTGAATGAGTCTGTAGATCAGACAGTTGCGATCAACTATGCAGACCTGCCGATAAACGTGATCTACAAAACGGGTACGCAAGGGAAAGGCCGCTTCTTTATCGGGGCAGGTGCAACATTATCTTATATAATTGGCGGCAGGAATAAATACACGGCACAGGGTAAATACAATGACACCCCATTTGTGGTGAACAATGATAGCAAGATAGCTGCAGATGTGACCTTTAAAGGATTTGATGTAGGACTAAACCTTACAACAGGGTATGAACTACCATCTGGGCTTTACTTCAGAGCCTATTATACGATAGGGTCGAATGATATAGGCCTGGGCTATGAAACGGATAAAAACAGGATGGGCGGTATATCAATAGGCTATACCTTCGGGAAGGGCCGAAATGTAAAAAAGGAAACAGAAGACCTCATAGACAGAAGTACAAACTGATCCGAAACCCTTCGTAAGAAAAGTAACCAGAAAACAGGCGAGTAAATAACCGACTACCAGTAACCACCAGCATGCTGACGAGGCTTAGCACCATGTTTGTGCCAGAAGTGATACCTGCGTTCAGAGTCGATGTATTTCTTGCTTTTATAAACCTTACCCCTGTACACAGTACGTCCGCAACTGGTACCGAAAACGACCAGCAACAGTAATAATATCAGCCTTGTAGAATTGTTTTTCATAAAATGCTGTTGCAAAATACTTTATTATTTAATATACAGTAGTGAATTTTTGATTTTTTTCATTGAAAAGATCAATTCATATGCTGTGATGTGAGACCCGGTGAAACCAAGAGCGCTCATTATCCGTAAATAGAAGTATCTAAAAATCATTTTTTATGAAAAGTAGCGTGTTCATTTTATCATTTTTATTAATTCTTCAGGGTATGGATGTAAATGCACAGAAGCAGGATGAGAGAAAAAATCCTTATTACAAGCCGACGGACAATAACAGGCTGGAAGTGAACAATACAGAATGGAAGAAGGTACTGACGCCTAAAGTATATAATATAATGAGAGAAAAAGGCACAGAGATGGCCAATAGCGGCCCGTATGTGCACAATGACAAGAAGGGAGTTTACCATTGTGCATCATGCGGTAACGCACTGTTCTCGTCAGCAAATAAATTTGACAGCCACACGGGATGGCCAAGTTTTTACCAGGCACTAAATGAAAAAAGCCTGGCAAAGGAAAAAGACAACTCTTACGGTATGGAGCGGGATGAGGTGCTCTGTGCCAGATGCGGTGGACACCTGGGCCATGTATTTGACGACGGGCCAAAACCTACAGGACTGAGGTATTGTATGAATGGTTATGCATTGAATTTTGAAGAAAAAAGGTAGGAATAACCTTGAAAGAGGTGTATTGAAGAGTGTGGTTGTTTGATTTGGAACCCCGTTATTTGCATAAATATCGGGGTTTCTTATGACTAAAAAAGAGCGTTACGTATTTGTAATAGACTGGTTTCAGAAGAATATGCCCAATGCTGAAACGGAACTTAACTATGGCAGTCCGTATGAACTGCTGGTGGCGGTGATACTTTCAGCACAGTGTACTGATAAGCGGGTGAACATGGTGACCCCGGCATTATTTGAAAAATTTCCTACGGCTGAAAGCCTGGCCAAAGCTGAATTTGAAGATGTAGAACCCCTGGTTAGGAGTATAAGCTTTGCCAATAATAAAACACGGCACCTGATAGGTATGGCCAAAATGCTGATGGAGCAGTTTGCCGGGGATGTACCCGATAATATGGAAGACCTGGTATTGCTACCCGGAGTAGGAAGGAAAACAGCCAATGTTATAGTTTCGGTAGTATTTAATCAACCGGGAATGGCTGTAGATACCCATGTATTCCGGGTATCTGCGAGAATAGGGCTTACAACCAAAGCGAAGACCCCGCTACAAACGGAGCAGCAACTGGTAGCCAATATACCCAGAGACCTGCTTGCAATAGCCCATCATTGGCTTATACTACACGGGAGGTATGTGTGCGTTGCCAGACGGCCAAAATGCGAGCAATGCGGCTTAAAACCGGCATGTAAATACTACAAGACCGATATGAGGCATATAATAGAAGGTTAAAAAGCAAAGTGATACTGAAAGAAAAAACCACAGCATTTGCTGTGGTTTTACAATTATATATCAAATCTATTTAACGATGAGTAGGACCCGGAGGTGTCATATCTGCAGGAGCACCGCCATCCCATGTGGCTTTATACGTTTTCTGGTAATCTTCCCATTTCTGGTGTTTATAAGCATTATCACCAAAATAAGAAACAACGTATTCCATTTGTGATACAGTAAGATAGCCGGGAATAGGTTGTGGGTTCTGGAAATTTTCCATCATAAGGATGGTGGTAGGGTAAGACATCTGGCCACGCATTAATTCTGCAGCAAGGGTATTACACTTGTACTGTGGTTCGAAATAATGCAATTTGCCCTGGAACTGGAAGGTGTCCTTACGTTCAGCATTGAACTTGACACAATAGTAATTGCGGTTCATATACTTAATGACCTTTTCATTAGAAAAGGTAGTAGCATCCATCTTTTTGCACCAGCCACACCAGTCGGTGTAGGCATCGATATAAACCTTGCGAGGTTCCTTCTGCATTTTTGCTTCCAATTCTTTGAAAGAGGTAATCCACTGAATCTCTACCGGTTCTTTTTTAGTGGTTTCAGTCTTTTTGTTCTTACCATCGGCAAAAGAAAGCGCCGGGAGACACAAAGCAACGACCGCTAATAACAATACACGTTTCATTTATTAGTATTTTAGGAAAACGAATTTACAATTATTCCATGTAGTTTTGTTGAATTGCCAAATAATTTTATGATAAAAATAGCAGTAGCAGTAACCGGAGCGAGTGGATCAATATATGCTAAAGTATTATTAGAACAGTTAGAAAGGCTTAAAGACCAGGTAGCTGAAGTAGCGATAGTATGGAGCGACAATGCGTATACTGTGTGGGAGCATGAGCTGGGCAATAAAGACCACGAGCGTTTTCCTTTTAAGGTCTGGAACAAGAATGATTTCATGGCGCCATTTGCGTCGGGCAGTTCGTCGTATAATACACTTATCATTTGCCCATGCAGTATGGGTACGCTGGGCAGGATAGCGGGAGGCATTAGTAATGACCTGATAACCAGGGCAGCAGATGTGATGCTGAAGGAGCGCAGGAAACTTATATGCGTGGTGCGTGAAACGCCATACAACCTGATACACCTGCGCAATATGACCACAGTAACAGAGGCGGGAGGCATCATATGCCCCGCAACACCATCCTTCTACAGTAACCCGAAAACAATGGATGATATGGCCTATACCGTAATACACAGGGTACTACAACTGTCGGGATTAAATGCAGACGGATATAGCTGGGGTGCAGACAATACAAATCAATAAAAACTATGGATTACGCAACATCGCTGGAACGACTAAGGAATATAATGGATGAGCTGAGGGAGCAATGCCCGTGGGATAAGAAACAGACCATACATACGCTGCGACCACAAACGCTGGAGGAAGTATATGAACTAACAGATGCTATTACCAATGAAGACTGGAAGGGAATAAAGGAAGAGCTGGGCGATATGCTGCTGCATATAATCTTTTACAGCAAAATAGGCAGCGAGCAAAAACAATTCACCTTGGAGGATGTGATAGAAGGCGTATGTAATAAGCTGGTAAACAGGCACCCTCATATATATAGTAGTGTAAAAGTGGAGAATGATACTGAGGTGAAACAAAACTGGGAAAAGATAAAACAGCAAGAGGGTAAAAAATCCATATTGAGCGGCATACCACCATCGATGCCAGCGGTAATAAAAGCACTGAGGTTACAAGAAAAAACAAAGCAGGTAGGTTTTGAATGGGATAATACTGACCAAGTGAAGGCGAAGGTAGAAGAAGAGATAAATGAACTGTATGAGGCGGTAGCGAGCGGAGACCAAAAGGAAACCGAGGCTGAATTTGGCGATGTACTTTTTGCACTGATCAATTACGCCCGCTTTATAAAAGTAGACCCTGAACTTGCACTGGAGCAAACCAACAGAAAATTCATCAGGCGATTTCAACAAATAGAAAGTATGGCAGAGGCAGAAGCCAAAACGCTGCACGATATGACGCTTGAAGAGATGGACGCTCTATGGAACAAGGTAAAAGAACTGGAACGAAATAAATAATGTTAAGACGCTATCCATATTGGGGTTGGTTACTCATCAGCCTTGCATTGTGGTGCATCAGTGCATACCACTTTCACCAGCACAGGGAATCCTTTCTTCCTGAGCGGATGGGACGTGCGGTAAACAGCGAGCTGCAAAGACAGGAAAATATCTTTGATGAGTTTATCAAAGATGAAGACCTGGTAAGAAGAATGTTCTCGGACTCGCTGACACAGCAGGAAACAGAGCAGATCGTCGGCTATCCGTTTTTTGTGTTTGCGTATGAAGAAGACAGTTTGCTTGCGTGGAATACTAACACGATAATTGCGGGGGATAAAGATACCTTAACAGACACGGCTCTGATACTAAGAAATGAGAAAGGTGTTTTTATAGAACGTGTGATAGGAATCCCGGATAGTAATTCATCGAAAAGAATTGTGGTGCTGTTTCCGGTGGTCATTACTTATCCATTAGAGAATGACTACTTAAAGTCTCATTTTGTTGCCTCGTCGTATATACCTATACAGACACAGGTGATTGCAAAGGATAAATATGTTAGCGGCGACTATCCCATATTTATGCACGAGAACATACCGGTATGCTACCTGCATTTTAACCCGGATGATGTTCAAAAATGGGTACCCAACTGGTTCTTTATTGCGCTTCTTATCTCAGCAGTATTCACCAGCTTGTCGTGGATACAGTTGATGACCATGTACCTGACCAGGAATAAGTCATCAGTAACCGCATTTTTTATCACGTTCTTTATTATTGTGCTCATCAGGTGGTTGCTATACACTTATGGTTTGCCGTTTAATTTAGGAACGCTTACATTCTTTTCTCCACTATTGTATGCGTCCAGTAAGTATCTCTCCTCTTTCGGGGACCTGTTCATAAATACCCTATGTGTGTTGTGGCTTGCAGTATTTGTTGCAAGGCATACACCTTATGGAAAATTTTGCAAAAAAGTAAAATATAAGCCTACCAGGTATGTGTTAGCTGTTACTCTTATAGCTGCTTTATTATGCTATACCTACCTGTTTGTAACAGTGATACGAAGTTTAGTACTGGATTCAAGTATTTCATTTGATGTAAGCCATTCGTACACGGTTACGAGGTATACATTGCTAGGATTAACTGTAATAGGAATCATAACCGGGATATCCTGCCTGATCATATATCTGCTGAACGTTCAACTTGAAGTACTGATAAAAAACAAATGGTATAAATACCTGCTGCTGCTGGTAACCGGTATCGTATTGCTGTTGCTTACTGGGATAAATTTTAAAGCGGAGAACTGGCAGCTATACTGGGCGCTGCTGGGATGGCTGTTGTTGTTCCTTATATTACTAGACATACCAAGACTTACAATTATAGCGGACCTTTTTGCACCAAGAATGATATTCTGGGCGTTGTTCGTTTGTTTTTTCTGTACGGGCATATTGCAGTATTATAATGACATAAAGGAAAAGAAGGCGAGGGTGGCCTATGTGGAATTCCGACTATCGCCTAACCGTGATAATGAAATGGAGTCGGTCTTTCATTCTGCAGCGGATACGATAAGGTTTGATAAATCACTGAAAAACTTTTTTGCCAAACCATCTGCAACAAACAGGAAATTAATCAACCAGCGATTTGATAATAAGTACCTGACCGGTGTTATTAATAAGTATCAATCAAATGTCTATTTATTTGACGCAAAGAGACGGGGATTATTTAATAAGGATACTTCGATAGATTATCCATCACTGATCTATGAAAAAGATGAAGCTGCACCAACGAGCACACCTTACCTGTTTTATAAGGAATCGATCCTGGACAGGAGGTATTACCTGGCATATATACCGGTTTACAGCGACACACTAAACATTCAGATAGGTTATGTATTTATAGACCTGGACCTGAAGAAGCAAGCAACGGAAACGGTAAACAGAGAGTTGCTACAGCCAATCGCCAACAAAGAAAATGCAGAGGATAATGAGTATGCCTACGCAATATATGTAAACGATAAACTCATAACACAGAACGATGACTACCCGTTCACAACCCACCTGGAAAATGATACACTGAGGGAACAGGTCCCAACCTTTTATAAAAATCATGGCAATGTAGAACTGCATTATAAAGGATCGGACAGGAGAACAACAGTTGTAGTGCATAACCGCAGCAAAGCGATAGAGATCATAACACTGTTCTCTTATTTGTTCGGGATGGAGGTAATGATAGCAATACTCATATTGCTGTACCAGGTGTACCTATCTTATTTTGCGAATGCAACGTCGGGCAGGTTGATCAGGTTGACACTGAGGCGGAGGGTGCATTTCTCTATGCTGGGTATTGTGCTGTTGTCCTTTATCATGATCGGTTTTTTCACCATAAAGTTCTTTACATGGGAGTATCGATCTTCTAATGAAAGTAAGCTACAGTCTGCAATGAAGCTTGCGAAACAATCGGTACAAGATTACCTGAAGAGAGCTGATGCGTATGAATCTGATAATGTATTTGACTCCGTGATCAGAACCAATAATTTCAAAAGCTACATTACCGCACTTGCGGGCGCACAAAAAATAGACATCAATATTTTTGATGACAAGGGCATCCTTCTCTTCATCTCAGGATGATATTTATGAGAAGGGACTGCTGGCAAGAATAATGCGACCGGACTCTTATTATGAATTGAATACAGACGGTAAGGCAATAGTGATACAGAGTGAACGAATAGCGAGACTGTCTTACTTATCGGCATACGAGCCACTAAGGGATGAGCGAGGCACTACACTTGGTTATATCAATATTCCGTTCTTCTCATCAGAGAAGGAACTGAATTTCCAGATCTCGAATATAGTAGTAACGCTGATCAATGTATATGCATTCATATTTCTTTTGTCCAGCCTGATCACGGTGATCATTACACGATGGATCACGGGATCATTCAATGTTATCATTCAACAATTCGGGCAAATAAACCTGCAGCAGAATGAGCGCATAAAATGGCCCTATGATGATGAGATAGGTGTGCTGGTAAGTGAGTATAATAAGATGGTGAACAAAGTGGAAGAGAATGCGGCAATGATGGCACAAAGTGAGCGGGAAAGTGCGTGGCGTGATATGGCAAGGCAAGTGGCGCATGAGATAAAGAACCCACTGACGCCAATGAAGTTGAACATACAATACCTGCAGCAAGCTATTAAAAACGACCACCCTGATCTTAAAGGTTTAATGAACAGGGTATCTGATTCGATAATAGAGCAGATAGATAACCTTTCTTATATCGCGTCAGAGTTCTCGAATTTTGCGAAAATGCCAGAAGCAAAACCCGAAGAACTGGAGCTGGGAGAACTGCTTAACAAAGCCACAGAACTATACCTGAACGAGGCAGACATAGAGGTTACCATAAATGACAACTGGCAAAAGATGTATGTTTATTCAGACAGAAGCCAGCTGCTACGAGTAATCACTAACCTGCTTGAAAATGCTAAACAAGCTATACCAGCCGGCCGGGCCGGAAAAATAGAGGTATCACTGAATTGCGAAGAAAATAATGCTGTAATAAGTATCAATGATAATGGAATAGGGATCTCAGAAGAGGCAATGAAAAGGATATTTCAGCCCTATTTTACAACTAAATCTTCTGGTACCGGCCTGGGCCTGGCGATGACCAAAAAGATCATTGAATTCTGGAAAGGGGAAATCTGGTTTGAAACAAAAGAAGATGAAGGCACTACATTCTACATAAGAATGCCTCTGCTGAAAAGTGTAAAGCTTTAAACATAATTTATCTAAAAATGAAAAGGCTACGATTTCACGAAGAAACCGTAGCCTTTTTAAATTAGTATGTTTATCAATGCTTGAAATGTCTTGCCTGAGTCATTACCATAGCCATGTTAGCTTCTTTGCAAAAAGCGATACTATCATTGTCCCGAACCGAGCCGCCGGGATGAATGACAGCAGTGATACCAGCCTCATGGGCCATACGTACACAATCATCGAACGGGAAGAACGCATCGGATGCAAGAACTGCGCCCTGAAGTGTAAAGCCAAATTGTTTTGATTTATCTAATGCCTGACGTAATGCATCAATGCGGCTTGTCTGGCCACAACCTTTTCCTATAAGTTGTTTATCCTTAGCGATGGCAATGGCATTTGACTTGAGGTGCTTACAAACAATGTTAGCAAACAGCAGATCAGCCTTTTCTGCTTCAGTGCTAGGACGAACACTAACTTCATTCCATTCGTTAAAATTCTTTGTATCAGCATCCTGTACCAAAACACCATTCAATATGCGTTTGTATTCTTTGACAGGATAGAAAGAAGTTTTCTGACGGAGTAAGTTGCGATTTTTTTTGCCTTTCAACAGTGCCAATGCATCGTCATCAAAAGAAGGTGCGATCAATATCTCGAAGAATAACTCATTAATCTTCTGAGCTACCTCAAGGTTAATAGACTGATTGGTAATGAGTACACCACCGAAAGCACTTTCCGGATCGCCGGCAAGGGCTGCATCCCATGCAGCAGTGACATTGCTACGCTCAGCAATGCCGCAAACGTTTGTATGCTTGATGATAGCAAATGCCGCACCGGTAAATTCAGATATGATCTGACAGGCGGCATCTATATCAACCAGGTTATTGTAAGAAAGTTCTTTGCCGTTCAGCTTTTCGAACAAAGCATCTAAGTCGCCATAAAAGGCTGCCTGCTGATGAGGGTTCTCGCCATAACGGAGGGATTGCTTGCCGGCAAACGAAAGCTGAAATTGTTTTTGTTCAGCTGTGCTATTGAAATAATCGGATATGGCAACATCATAATGCGCACACTCAGCGAATGCTGCTGCAGCAAAACTTCTTCTTTCATCAAGAGTAGTTTCGCCATTTTGTTTTTCCAGCAGTTCCAATAATGAGGAATACTGATCGCGTGAGGCAACAATGCAAACATCTTTATAGTTCTTACCAGCAGCACGTATGAGTGATACGCCACCGATATCAATTTTTTCAATTATTGTTTTCTCTTCGGTAGTGCTTTTCAATGTTTCTTCGAAAGGGTAGAGATCAACAATGACGAGGTCGAGAAACGGGATCTCATATTCCTGCATGTGTTTCTGATCATCTTCGAAATCACGCCTTGCCAGGATGCCGCCAAACACCTTTGGGTGTAACGTCTTAACACGACCGCCGAGAATAGAAGGATACCCTGTAACTGTTTCCACAGCGATACACGGTAAGCCAAGTTTTTCTATAAAAGTTTGTGTGCCACCAGTGGAATATATGGTAATACCCAGATCATTTAGTTTACGAACGACCGGTTCAAGACCATCTTTATAGAAAACAGATATCAGAGCGGACTTTATTGTGCGATTCATTGGAAAGACTTTAAAAAGTGTGATTCAGGCGCGAAGATACCGTGTTGCCACAAAATTAAAAAGTAAACACCCGGCTATACCAGCCAAAATGCAGTCATAATGAATAAACGATCCGAGTGGATTGTATCAATACCACCTGCCCGCACCACGGTAATGCCCGTGCTTAGGTGTGCGATTGTCTGTCCGGATGTGCTGATAGCAACTGCTCAACTGGATTAGAATAATCAAAAGGGCAGCTATTTGTATGATTCTGTACTTCATAGAACCTTAAAATTAATAAAATATTTGGTTTTGTATAGATTGAGCAGATATTTTCAGATCAGAAGAAGTCATATTCTCTCCTGGCAGCATTGATACGTAAGCCGAGGTAAACACAATTAGTGGTTAAAGGACCATAAGAGGTACCATTGGTAGAGTAGCCGGGGTAAATGCCCTGCTCATTATTATAATTTCTATAAATGGCACCCGCATCTATGAACAGATTTCTACGAATTTGGTAGGAGGCATTGAAACTCAGTATCTGGCAGGTGCTTTTTGGACCATTGATCATCTTTACGCCATAAGTAGCTGCTGCAGTAGTATAGTTTTTATAAATAGTGTTGCCGAAGTTCTTTTCGCCTGTATCTACACCATGCATGTAATAAGTGGCCTTAAGCGTGAGATAAAGGTTTTTGGCAGGTTGATACCTGATAACACCTATAGCTTTGACAAAGCCTGACCCAAGAGGATCGGCCAGGGGTTGATTATAATTGCTGTAATTGGTGAACGTATCCTGTGCGGCATAGGTATAAGGGCGCACAGCATCCAGTTCGCCCTGCAGATCCAGGTTTTTGATGCTAAATGCGTCAAAGTACTTTCCACCCACCTGAACGCCAAATTTATTGCCATACCAGCCGTTGCCGGCCAAAATCTCCTTGTACCTGAATTCATTGAGCATGAACTGACCATAGAACTGCAGGTGCTTAGTGACAATAGCCTTACCGCTGAAACCTAACAAAGATTTATCGCCCGAACCATTGAAGCGATTGATGGCAGTAGAGAAGATAATCGGGTTGAGGTAGCCAATTTCGTATGAATTAGGGCGATTGAATACTTCTGCCTCAAAGAAGCCGATATTTAACCAACGGGTTGCATTCCAGGTGAGGTAATGCATAGTGGTGTATTTGCTCCAGAAAACCCGGTCACCCAGATTATTATCGTATTGCGGGGTGAGCTCCATATACAGGGACTCATAATTCAGTTTCCAGATTCGTGCCTGTACCTGGAGGTAAGGCATATTGGAAGAATTATCGGTGAGAAAAAGGCTGCTGATACCATCGCCTATGAAATGCTTACCGGTACCAAAAGTCACATTGACATGATTTTTAACCGCATCGAAATTGATATAAGCCTGCACCTGCATATAGTCATAAGCGCCATTTATGGTTTTGGGTTTAAGAAAATAATCGCCGCCCGGTACGGCCTGACGATAGCCTTTGACACCTGTAGTACGATTGGTAACAAAATAAGGAAATTGCTCCTGGTTATCAGTCAAAGAAGTATAGAACCCTACTTTCTTTGATATCCATCCACGAACCTCGGCACCACGGCTACTGAAAAAAACATTCCTGGAAATGCCGGCGGGCTGAGGGTTGTTGTTCTGCATCAATACCGTATTGTTAGTAACCGGATTGATGATGATAAAGAAATTCTTATCGAGCAGGAAGTCTTCGGTTTTTAAATAAAGGAAATTGTATTGCTTTTTATAGAAAGCTTTCAATATGGGCCGTTTTGAATTTATGGTTTCGTTTTCATTGGGAGCCCACTCTCCGTTTTCAGAGATCATCTGCGTTATATTGTACCTGTCAATATCGCTCAATATGCTTACTGCAGGCGTACCACCATTAACCGCCTGTAGTTTAGCAGGGTCATTTTGTGCTTTAACAGATTCGAGGTAGTTAACAGCATTTCTGCGTGATTCCGGCTTATCTCCCATTGCGAGACTATCGCAAAGCCTTCCTGAAAGTGTTTCCAGCCTGTCGAGCAGATAATGACCTTCTGACCGTAAGGGAAGAAATGTGGTTTGTGCAAACGAAGAACCAACGACAGGAGTAAGCAACAGTAACAGAAAAGCTTTTTTGAGCATAAAGTAAGTTTTTCAGATGTGTATGTGGTAGATTTGCAAAATAACAAAAGATACTGCTGTTTTAACAGAAAAAGAATAAAAAGTGAGATGAGCACGATATTGATAAAAAATGCCACAGTAGTAAATGAAGGCACCAGCGAGGTGAAGGATGTACTGATCAGGAATGGCTATATAGAGCAGATAGGAGAGAATATATCTGCGAAGGAAGGCTACAAAGA
>CAYZKL010000010.1:36665-39737 GCA_964478855.1 uncultured Flavipsychrobacter sp. | reverse complement strand
CCCGCCTGCACTGACACAAGAACTGCTGGAACAGAAATATGATATTGCTGCGGCAACGTCTGTGGGCAACTATTCATTCTTTATGGGGGTTTCCAATCATAATGTGGATGAAGTGCTGCGCACGAACGATAAAAGGAATGATGTATGTGGGGTGAAGATATTTATGGGATCAAGTACCGGCGACATGCTGGTAGATAACTACCTGACATTAAGCAAAATTTTTTCGGAATCAGAATTACTGATAGCTACGCACTGTGAGGACGAAAGAATAATAAATGCGAACAAGCAGAAGTATGCCGATGCGGATAATGCATCGTATCATCCGCTGATAAGAGATGTGGAAGGATGTTTTGAAAGTTCATTTTCTGCGGTGCAGTTGGCAAAGCAATACAATACCCGACTACACATACTTCATATATCAACAGCGAAGGAACTACAGTTGTTTACAAACATGTTTCCACTGAAGGATAAAAGAATAACATCAGAAGTATGTGTACATCATCTGCATTTTACATCAGACGACTACGCACAATATGGTAACCTGATAAAATGTAACCCTGCTATAAAAGCACCGGAGAACAAAGCTGCACTATGGGAAGCATTGCTGGATGACAGGCTGGATATAATAGCAACAGACCATGCACCGCATACATGGGATGAAAAACAGCTGCCTTATCAACAGGCGCCATCAGGAGTGCCGTTGGTGCAGCACTCGCTATTGCTGATGCTACAATATGTGCAACAAGGAAAAATAAGCATAGAAAAAGTAGTAGAGAAAATGTGCCATGCGCCGGCTCAGTGTTTCCAGATAGCAAAGAGAGGCTATGTAAGAGAAGGGTATCATGCAGACCTGGTATTGGTAAAGACAAACGGGAGCACGAAAGTGACAAAGGAGAACATACTGTATAAATGTGGTTGGTCTCCATTTGAAGGGCATACATTCCCGGCATCAGTGGAATACACATTTGTGAACGGAGCGATAGCGTATGAGAACGGGAAAATAAATGATGCAGTAAGGGGCCAAAGACTAACGTTTGATAGATAAATGCTAAACGATAAGATCACATTAAAGGACCTATCCATTTTCAGTGCAGACGGTGGCCCTGATGTGTTTGCATTAATAGACAGAACAGCGACGCAGGCAGGAAAAGAGAAGCTAAGGAAATACATACAAGAGCCGGCAGCCACTTACGAGCAGCTAAAGGATATACAGGATGCAATCAAATTCTGGTCAGAGCATTCTGATCTGTGGCCAAAGATAATATTGAACGGAACCCTGGTGATGGTGGATAAGTTCTTCGAATCGGCAGATACGATAACTACACCACCCAGCGGTATCAATTTATTACTCAACACTTTTTTTCAAAAATTACTGAACCGGCAGGAATATTTTCTTACACAGTTCTCGCTATCACATCTATCAGATTTTTTGAACGGTTGTAAGCAACTTGCGGATATAGCTGATACACCCGGTGTGCCAGCGCTGCTGAATAGTGAACTGAAACTGATAAAAGAAGAACTGCAACACCGGCTTACAGAAGAGATAACTGCAATAACCAAGCATACAAAGTACACAGACCTGGCACAACTCAATTACAAGGCCAGGCGTGAAATGAAAAATATGGTTTACCGGCTCATTAACAGCTATGCAAAACTGGATGCATGGCAGTCTATGGCAAGGGCAACAAAAGAGCATGAATGGGTTTTCCCTGAGCTACAGCCTGCTATGCCGGTGTGCCTTGTAGCTGAAGGATTAAAGCATCCGTTGCTGGATAAGCCGGTGGCTTATGATATGAACCTGAATGAGGGCAATAATTTTTTGCTGCTGACAGGTGCTAATATGTCGGGCAAGACAACATTTATGAGAGCGCTTGGTGTGAGTGCCCTGCTGGCTCACCTGGGAATGGGCGTGCCGGCCAAATCATTAAAGATCAGTTTTCTGCAGGGAGTGATCACCAATATGCAGGTAGAGGATAATATACTGAGAGGAGAGAGTTATTTTTTTGCAGAGGTACAAAGGATGAAACAAACAGCAACAAAGCTGCTGCAGCCAGCTCCGAACCTGGTGTTGATGGACGAGCTGTTTAAAGGAACAAATGTGCATGATGCCTGCGAATGTACCAAAGCAGTACTGGAAGGGTTACTACACCATCCTAATCACCTGATGATATTGTCGACGCACTTATATGAAGTAGCGCAACAGTTCAGTACCAATAAAGCAATACGGTTTTCGTATTTTGAAACAAGAGTCAATGACGGAGGGTACGAATTTACCTACCAGTTAAAAGAAGGCATATCGGATGACCGTATCGGTTACAGAATACTGGAAAAAGAAGGTGTTATAGACCTACTACGCAAGAATGGATAAAGTTCATTTCCATTCTATCCCCAACCAAATAACGATTTACTACGTCTATATAATTGTGTGAGGATAAATTATTACAGCAAGTTACCTACAGCCTTATGTTTTTCTGTACCTGTATTCCTTCTATATATACCCTCAAATATTGGCCCCGGCTTTCCGGGGCTATTTTTTTGAAGGTGGTTATAATTCGATACAAACATTTTTAGGCTCGGTAAAGAAGCGCAATGCATCCCAGCCACCTTCGCGACCAACACCGCTATTCTTGAAACCACCGAATGGTGTGCGCAAATCACGCAGCAACCAGCAATTGACCCAAATGATACCGCTGTGTACTTTTGCTGCAACACGATTAGCACGACTGATATCCTGTGTCCATATTGTGGCTGCCAAGCCATAATCGCTTGTATTGGCAAGTGTCAGAGCTTCATCTTCTGTTTTGAATGACTGGAGTGTAACCACCGGACCGAATATTTCTTCCATATTGGTTCTGCAGCCGGCACCAAGCCCTTCGATAATTGTAGGTTCTATAAAGTAACCATTTTCGCAACGACCAGATAATTTTACCGCATTGCCGCCGGCGAGTATTTTACCACCTTCCTGTTTTGCCAACTCTATGCAACTAAGAACCTTATCGAAATGAACTTTGCTTACTACAGCGCCTTGCCTGCTTCCATCGTCCAGCGGATCGCCAACTGTCAATTTCTTTG
>CAYZKL010000010.1:4594-36552 GCA_964478855.1 uncultured Flavipsychrobacter sp. | reverse complement strand
ATCCTCAATAAGGATACGGCATCCGCAAAGGCATATCTGTCCCTGGTTGCTGAATGAGGACTGCAGTGTGGTACGCATCATTTTCTCCCAATCGCAATCTGCAAAAATGATATTGGGATTTTTGCCGCCAAGCTCGAGGGATAATTTTTTGAACATTGGTGCTGCAGTAGCAGCTATGTCTTTACCGGCACGTGTACTGCCTGTGAATGAAATGGCCTTGATAAGAGGGTGTGCAACAATAGCAGCACCGCAAGAAGGGCCTGAGCCGTGTAATATATTCAATACACCGTCCGGAAGGCCTGCTTCTTTGCAAATAATGCTTAAGAGGTAAGCTGTCATTGGTGTAACCTCGCTGGGCTTTGCCACTACGCAATTGCCTGCAGCCAGTGCGGGAGCTATCTTCCATGTAAAAAGATACAGTGGCAGATTCCATGGAGAGATGCAACCCACAACACCTACAGGTTGACGAAGGGTATAGTTGATCGCCTTATTTTCCATGTTGTGGCTCTCGGTACTGAAATGCATGATGCCGGTAGCAAAGAACCGGAAGTTGCTTGATGCACGAGGTATATCGACATGCTTGCTTAGCCATAACGGTTTACCATTATCATTAGTTTCCGCAAGCGCAAGTGCATCCAGATTATCATCGATAAGCTGGGCGATGCGATTCAAAATTTTGAATCGTTCTTCCACCGGAGTAATGCTCCATGCAGGAAAAGCAGCGTTAGCAGCAGTAACGGCCATCTCTACATCCTGAATATCACTATCGGGTATGGTAGAGTATACAGCTCCTGTAGCGGGGTTAACATTGTCTATGTATTTGCCATTGACCGGAGGTTGTAAGGTACCTGCGATATAATTGGCAATTTGGTTAGGCGCTGAGAGATCTGTCATGTATGCAAAAGTAAGGATAAGTCAAAAAGTAAAATTAAAAACAGGCGAGCTTTCACTATTTATTACAGAAATGTTTGTCAACGTATATTCTATGACCTTTCTGATTTACGTAATAACAACCACCGCGCAGCCCTGTGCGGTATTGTCTTTTGAATGGCGGGGGCTGTTTTTCGCCACCTTTGTATACCGGGGGCTGATATTTTGCTGCATTACCGAAATCCCGATCGTATTTATTCGGTCCAACATACTCTGACAATAACATGGGGGAAGGCGGGACCTGCGATCTTGTATCTAAGCCGGGAACAGTAACCTGGTATAGATTGTGTACCACATACTTTTTTAAGACCCAGCCACTGACATAATGATGAATACCATCGCTATCATTATATGAGATAGATACGCGGTAGAACTTATCTTTTACTTCCTTATTGTCTTTATAATCATCATCATACCGCTCAACCAAAAGGGGGCAAGGAGGTTGCATTACCAGGTATACGTTGTACAGCTTTTTCGGCCTGTCTCTCATGATGAGATTACGGGTATTGACATATACATACTCCTGAGCGGAGATGTACCCAACGCTCATTAGCATTATTAAGAAGAGGAATAGCTGTTTATTCACAGTCTTCAGCAATAGTTATAGCTTGAAATAGTAAAGCTTTGAGGGAAATATTTGTGTTTGTTCTGTTTTACTCATTTTTGAGCCCACATATTTGAGAACAGACTCAACAAATTTTTGGTTAACGTAGATTATGCCAAGTTCCTTTTCTGAGATATAATAGCATTTGGCAACGACAGTATTGATGCCGGGGAATTTTATATTCGATTGCTGGTAGGCTTTGCTACACTCACAATTTTTGTAGGTAAGCAGGAGCGTATCACTTTTGATCTTGTTATCGAAATTGAGGAAAAGGTGGTTATTGAAAATATTCCACGTGCTTTCGTATTTTCCTATACTCACTACACCACTTGTATTTTCGTCGATTGCTTTGATGTTGTGATCAACGACCCATAAGCCTTTAAAATTACTTTGTGCATTTGCTTCACGGGCGAATAAAACCAAGATGCATATGGCCAGTAGTCGGAATGAATGATATAAAAAGGAGGATGATTTTTTCATAATACTATTTTGAATAGAGGCGTGAAAACGAAAGTATGTAGGCAAATTACAAATTTTACTGATTAAGAATGCTGATTTCAAACAGTAGTACTAAAATGGAGTTAGCTGAAATAGAAACAGCCCGCAATTGCGGGCTGTTCTTTTATATTTTCGAGATAAAGAGTGTTATCACTCGTCATCATCCCTGTTCCTTTCTTTCCTTTTTGGTTTTGGAGCTGCATCATCTTCATCTTCCATCCTGTCAGCCCTTCTGCGATGAACTTCATCACCTGGTTCGTGGTGGCTATGCATTTTGTGACCTGTGTTGAAGTTTTTGCTGATACCCATGTTCCACTGGTGACCGAAACCGAAGTTAAATGTGTTAGTGCTGTAAGTAGCGCCATCAAATTTGTCTGTAGAGTAGCTAAGACCGCCGATGTTGAAGTTAAGGCAAAGACCACGTCCTACGTTAACACCCAAAGCAGGATACAAACCAACGTAAACACCGTTATGCTTCATTGTAGCAGGATTTCCTTCGTGTGTAGTATAACCACCCTGATAAGAGAAGTCAGCCTGAGCAAACCAGAAGAAAGTTTCGCTCTTGCGGATATAATGAGAATAACGTGCAAAAGGACCTACGCCGTAGCTATTGTCAGTTGTTCTTTCACCCTGAGTGTAAGGAGCTGTTGGGTTAGTTCCTTCCTTTACTGCATTTTGACCATACATAAGCTGAAGACCGATAGTCCAGTTATGATTGAACTGATAACCGATACCAGGAGTAGCGATCCAGTTAGTGTTTTTCTGAAGGTCGTCATGTCTGATTGTTTCTAAACCCAAGTTACCATAAAGTAAGATACTTCTTGGCTCTTGTGCGTTAGCTGTTGCTATAGTACCCATAGCTAATAAAGCGAGGATGAGTTTTTTCATACAGAGTGTGTTTGATTATTTAGACAGCAAATATAATAGGCTTTTTGAAAAAACAATAACTTTAACGAATAATTATTTTTTTCATATTCGTGTGTGATAAGGAGTTTATTTGAACCAGGTGCTGTACATCAGATAATTATTGGCTATCCGCTCTACTTCGCCAGTCAATAACTCAGGACTGATGTCTTTCACTTTTTTGGCTGGTACGCCAGCGAAAATACTAGCAGGAGGCACAACAGTGCCTTCCAGAACGACGGCGCCGGCAGCAATAATGCTGTTTTCCCCTATGGTAACATTGTCCATAACAATAGCACCCATCCCTATCAGAACATTATCTGAAACAGTACAGCCATGTACGATAGCGTTATGGCCTATGGAAACGTTATTGCCAATGTTGGTTTTGGTTTTCTGGTAGGTGCAATGAATGCAAGCCCCGTCCTGTACATTGACTTTGTTTCCGAGACGTATGCTATTAACATCGCCACGAATGACGGTGTTGAACCACACACTACAATCTTCGCCCATTATTACATCACCGACAACTGTAGCATTTACAGCAATGAAACAACTATCAGGTATTTGCGGGGCAACACCCTTTACAGGCAATATAACCGGCATAAATTATTTTTTGAAAACATTGTATTTGATAATGCAGTAAAGCGCACGAAAGGCATCTTTCATACCGATCTTCTTGCCTTCTTCGTAGGTGCGACCGTAATAGGATATACCTACCTCGTAGATACGAACCTTAGGTACTCGAGATATCTTGGCGGTAACTTCAGGTTCGAAACCGAAGCGTTTCTCCTGAAGCGTTATTCCCTGAATGATTTCTCTTCGGAAGACCTTGTAACAGGTTTCCATATCGGTAAGGTTCAGGTTGGTAAACATGTTGGACGCCATAGTGAGCCAGCGGTTACCTATGGAGTGCCAGAAAAACAAGATACGATGAGGTTTTCCCCCAATGAAGCGTGACCCATAAACAACATCTGCAAAACCTGTAAGTATTGGTTTGAGTAATATGTTATACTCTTCAGGATCATATTCCAGATCTGCATCCTGGATAATAACATAATCACCTGTTGCCTGTTTTATGCCTGTATGTAAAGCAGCTCCTTTGCCCTGATTAACCTGATGTTTGTAATAAGATATCTGCAGATCCGGGTTTGCTGCTTTGTAAGCAAGAATGGATTCTTCGGTATTATCTTTTGAACAATCATTCACGATAACGATCTCCTTGGCGATATTGCCAACCAGTACAACAGCTTTAACCTTATCTAAAATGCGATGAATGGTAGGCCCCTCATTATACGCAGGAATAATGATTGATAATGTGCTCATTAATTCAAATTCAAATTCAAAAGTAAAATTTTTATGTTTACCCGAAAGCCAAATCTTACAAATTATCCACAATAAGAATGTTTCTAAGCAATAGCTGTCTGATTTATTTCTAATTTTGCAGGGTTAACCAGGCATATGCAAATATATTTAGACCTACTGCGGCACATAATAGAAACAGGAGTAAAAAAAACTGACCGCACGGGTACAGGTACCACAAGTTGTTTTGGGTACCAGATCCGCTTTGACCTTCAAAAAGGATTTCCGCTAGTCACCACAAAAAAGCTGCATCTAAAGTCTATAATTTATGAATTGCTGTGGTTTTTGAAAGGCGATACCAACATTGCGTACCTTAAAGAACATGGTGTAAGTATATGGGATGAATGGGCAGATAAGAACGGTGACCTGGGCCCGATATATGGCCAGCAATGGCGTAGCTGGACTGGAGCAGATGGTAAAACGTATGACCAGGTGAAGGATGTGCTGCACCAGATAAAAACAAACCCTGATAGCCGTAGAATGATCATTAATGCATGGAATGTGGCAGACCTGCCTAAAATGGGACTGAATCCATGCCATGCCTTATTCCAGTTTTATGTGGCAGATGGGAAGCTCTCTTGCCAACTCTATCAAAGAAGCGCCGACGTGTTCCTGGGAGTGCCATTCAATATAGCCTCGTACGCACTGCTTACCATGATGATGGCGCAAGTGACAGGGCTTGAAGCCGGAGAATTTGTACATACTTTCGGCGACGTACATTTATACAACAACCATGTGGAGCAGGCGAAGCTACAGTTGAGCAGGACGCCTTACGAACTTCCAACAATGAAGATCAATCCGGAAGTAAAAGACCTGTTTGAATTCAGGTTTGAAGATTTTACACTTGAAAATTACAATTATCATCCAGCAATAAAGGCTCCCGTAGCTGTGTAAGAGAATTTTATCAGTAGCCGTGGTGGTTATTGTCTATTTTAACCAAGACTTATTTTCAATAGTATGACCATTTCGTTTATTGTAGCAGTTTCTGAAAATGATGCAATCGGGGTAAACAATTCATTACCCTGGCACCTGCCGGAAGATCTGAAGTTTTTTAAAAGGACTACAATGGGAAAGCCCGTAATAATGGGCCGCAAGACATACGAATCTCTGGGTAAGCCATTACCGGGGAGGCTGAATATTGTATTATCCGGAAAGAAAGACCTGGAAGTGGCAGAGGGAGTAGAGGTGTATGCCGGCATAGATGCGGCCATGGAAAGAATGCAACAGGAGACAAGCGAGGAAGGTTTTATAATAGGAGGAGGAAAAGTGTTTGCAGAGACAATGGCATTTGCAGACAGGATGTATATAACCAGGGTGCATGCCGAAATACCTGAAGCAGACGCTTTTTTCCCGGCAATAGACCATACTCACTGGAAAATTATATGGGAAGAAAGGCATGAGGCAGACGATAAGCATAAATATGCTTATGATTTTCAGAAGTATGAACGTGTAGAAATGTAACCGGCGCACTCAAAATGTCATTACATAAATTCGTACGATCCCTGAAGTACAATTGGCAGGCAAAAGGCCGGCATGGTACACACTCTCCATTTGTTTACAGTTTTATAGAAAATGTATTGCTGGATAAGAGCGATATAGACCAGGCATCGCTAGTAGCATACCCGAATATAGCACTGCGTTATGAAAACCTGATGAACAGGACAAGGGTCTATTTTCATCTGAAGAATGTAGTATACTTTTCCGGAAATAAAACCGGGAAAGACGAATTGAACAGTATGATAATACTGAGCGAAAATGAGCCCAAACAGTGGATCACCTTATTTGAAGAATTTGATGAACTGGGAGGCAGTGATAACGTGGTTTTTGTAGCCGGTATCCATGATTCTAAAGTGCATAGCCAGGAGTGGCAAAAATTATGCAACAGCACTATAGTAAGGATGAGTATAGACCTACACAAAGTAGGGCTGTTGTTCTTTAAAAAAGAATTTAAAGAACAACAGCATTTTGTACTGAAATATTAGTGCAGAAAAGAATCATCTTCACTTTTGGGTGCCCCGTCAAAAAACTTATCGACAAAGCCACTGAACATAGGAGGCACCTTGCCTTGTAAATAATCCTTTAAGGTATGTACTGTTTTTATGGCCTGCTCATCAGAGAGTCCTGCTTTTTCTTTTAATAATGCAATAAGTTCGTTCATGGTTGAAAAATTTAATGATTATGCTGCTTTCATATGCACCAGCTTTGAGTGCTCGATCATCTGGTGAGCATACTCGAGTGTAAGATGGAATGTGCCATCATGAGCCTCAGATGGTAAGTCGAACATGGCATCAGTGAGGATCATCTCACAAATGGCACGAAGACCACGGCCACCCAGTTTGTACTGAACAGCTTTTTTAACCATATAGTCCAGCGCTCCGTCTTCAACAGTGAGCGTAATGCCTTCGTATTCGAAGAGTCTTTTATATTGTTTGATGAGTGCATTCTTTGGCTCGGTAAGTATGAGTTTAAGGGATGCCTCATCAAGCGGATTGAGATAGGTAACTACCGGCAAACGGCCTAGCAGTTCGGGAATAAGGCCGAATGTGCGCAGATCCTGTGCATTTACATATTGCAGCAGGTTTGCCCTATCCAGATCTTTAGTAGCCTTAATGGCATTATACCCGATAGAAGAAGTCTGAATACGGCGTGCGATCATTTTATCAATACCCTCAAAAGCACCACCACATATGAACAGAATATTCTGAGTATTTACTTTAATCAGTTTTTGCTCAGGGTGTTTTCTACCACCTTGTGGAGGAACGAGAACTTCTGAGCCTTCGAGCAATTTGAGCATAGCCTGCTGAACACCTTCGCCACTTACATCCCTGGTAATAGAAGGGTTGTCGCTCTTACGGCCTATTTTATCCAATTCGTCGATATAGACAATACCACGTTCAGCAGCTGCAACATCGTAATTGCTGGCTTGCAGCAGACGAGAGAGAATACTCTCTACATCCTCACCGACATATCCGGCCTCTGTAAATACAGTAGCATCAACGATAGCGAAAGGTACCTGTAACAATTTTGCAATGGTCTTTGCCAGTAAGGTTTTACCTGTACCTGTTTCGCCAACCATCATGATGTTTGATTTTTCGATCTCTACATCATCCTGCTGAGGCATTGTAAGCCGCTTGTAATGATTATATATGGCTACAGAAAGCACTTTTTTAGCATCGTTCTGACCAATAACGTATTGATCAAGAAAAGCCTTGATCTCACGCGGTTTGTAATTTTTATGTTTTTGTAATTCGTGTTTTTGTTCTTCGATTATTGATTTTTCACCATTTGTTGCTTCGGCAAGCAATGAATGGGCATTTTCAATACACTGGTCACAAATATTGCCCTTGATACCGGTAAACAGAATATTCACATCACTTTCTCCACGGTCGCAAAAGGAACATCTTTTTTCAGATTGTTTGGCCATCAGTTAATTGTTCGAATTATTGAACTGCAAAGATACGGAAAACGCATGAGGTATGAATAGGAGCGGTGCTTAATGTGAGCAGCACAACGGCTAAAATGCATTTATAAAGTCGTTCATGTGTTTTTTAGCGACAGATGATATCATAGCAAAAGACACTTTGAGAAAAATCGAGGTAGTGATAAGGTATAAATTGACATAAATCAATGGATTAGGACTAAAAATGATTTTATGATAAACTGCCGGTGGTGTATGATACTACGTTTTCGGTATTACCATAAAAGCATGGTTTGAAAGGCTTGAAAATCCACTTCACCTTTGTGTCATCAAACAACGAAACACCTATCATGACAGACAAATTCAGAAAAATTGACAGGCAATATGTACTCTCAGACAGTTCGGTAAACGAGTACGGTTTTCGCCTGCTTACATCAGGTTACCAGATCGATGCTTTTCAGAAAAACCCTATAGGCTATTATATGCACAAGCGCGAAGAAGGGATAGTGCTGAAATGGCAAGACCTGCGAATAGAAGAAGACAAAGTGGTAGGAACGCCAGTTATCAACCTATCACATGCAAGGGGCGTGCAAACCTGCGATGAAGCAGAAAACGGATTTTTGAATGCGGCATCGGTGGGCCATATAGTTGTATTGGAATACAGCACCGACCCGGAAACGATGTTGCCGGGACAAACGGGACCTACAATAACTAAATGGTACAATAAAGAATGCAGCCTGGTGGATATACCCGGAAACTGTAATGCACTGACCCGGCTATATGACGCGCAGGAAAATGAGATAAACCTGGTAGACCTCAACATTACACCCCCGGTAATACGAAGCCTGAAACAAAGTACGCTCAAAGAAATATGCAGCAGCCTGAACCTGGCTGATGAAACTGAAGAACAAACAGTATTAGGTACAATACAAGATCTCGTAAAACAATCGGAATGTATAGTGCAGGAAAATATAGCGCTGCGCAACGACAAGATCACCTTGCAATCGCAGATAGATGAAATGAACAATATGCGCACACGGTATGAAGTAGCAGCACTGCTGGACAGAGCCCTGGAAGACAAAAAAGTGACCGTGGAGCTAAGAGACAAACTATCTGTTGACTATGCAGCTAATCCTAGTGCATTAAAATCACTACTGAGTGCTATGCCTGCTTACCGATCTATAGCTGAACACCTAAAAGCACAGCCACAAAACAATATAGAAAGTCAATGGCAATGGGACGATTATGAAAAAAACGATCCTGCAGGAAATAAACTAAAGGCACTAAGGGCAAATGACCCGGACAAGTACAAGCAGCTGTTTGATGAAAAGTTTGCTGCCTGAGCAAAGTAAACAACACCTACCCCCTCCCGAAACTATTCCCACATAACAATAAACATTTTGCAACAAGTTGCTTCTATCTGCATTTGTGGGTCGTTATAGGGCTATGCATACAATTTTAATCCAATCATAAATCTAAAACCAACAATTAAACAATGGCGATTCAAAGAGAAATCTGGCAAGACCACATCGAAGGCAACCTATTTAAGAACAATGAATTTTTGCTGGCGTCAACAGATGCAAGCCAGTTTGTACTGCAGGGAAAAGTAGTGCATATACCCCAGGCAGGAGCACTACCCAGCATAGTAAAGAACAGGAGCAGCTTACCGGCAACGGTTGTACAGCGCACAGATACAGATATTACGTACACACTGGACGAGTACACCACGGACCCTATACTGATACCGAATGCAGAAACCTTTGAACTAAGCTACAACAAAAGGGAAAGTGTATTAGGTGAGTATGAAACATCGCTGCGCCAAACTGTTGCAGATAATATGTTGATAGACTGGTGTCCGAGTGGAGGCCTGGGAGCAATAGTAAGAACAACCGGAGCAAGTGCCGGAACACACCTGAGCGGTACCACCGGCAACAGGAAAAGATTTGTGGCCAGCGATCTGAAGAATGCACAACTACAGCTGAACAAACAAAATATACCCATGGAAGGCCGCTATGTATTGATGAGCGCAGATATGTTCCAGCAACTTACGGATGACCTTTCTGCTACTCAATACCGGGATTTCAGTGCGGCGTATGAAGTGAAAGATGGTGTGATAGGCAGGTTGTTCGGATTCAACATAATGCTGCGCAGCACGGTGGCAACATATAACAATGATGTTAGCCCGATATTAAATCCATATGGTGCAACGCCGGGTGTGACGGATAATGATGCTGCTCTTTGCTGGCAAACAAGTGCAGTAGAAAGGGCATTGGGTCAGATATCATTTTACGAACGAATAGGAGATCCTACCTACTATGGAGATGTGTATAGTGTAAGTGTGCGTATGGGCGGCCGCCTGCGCAGGAGTGATGCCAAAGGTGTAGTAGCCATAGTACAGGCTGCAGCATAAAGAAATGTATGGAATGATGATACCGGAAATAAAAATATGGATACTTATTGGGGTGGCGGGTATTATGGCCACGGTGTTGGGTTATATCATGAAAGTGGTAACGGGACAAGTGATCAAGAGGCTGGATGATATAGTGCTGGAATTAAAACAGCTAAGCCGGGCCACAACGATACAAGGACAGCAGATAAAGGGCCTGCAGGAGCAGGATGCCATGATACACCGCCGCCTCAATGAGCATTCAAGCCGGATCAGAACATTGGAAAATCAAAATCACTAATCAACGAAACCTTATGTTATTTAAGAAAATCAAAAAACAATTTAAGCAAGTGCTTCAAAGCTTTGACAGCTATGTGGAGGAACATATAGGTACAGCCCTGAAAGTAACCACGCAATTGAAACGAATCCTGTCATCTCCAACTGCAGATATCATTACCGCAATTATACCCGGCAATGTGGATAATGTATTACAGACGCAGATAGTTGCCGCATTAGGGAAAGCAATAGAAGCGTTGTCAATAGCAGAATACTGCAAAAACTGCAGAGATGTGAATGAACAATTGAAATGCTTTACGGAGCAACTGCGCAAATATGATCCGAATATGCAGGATGCGATATTACAAAAACTGGCCAGCCTGCTTACCAGTCATCTTGACGGAAAGCGATTGAAACAAAGCCTGTATGACCTATATACCCAGGCTGAATACGCAGCAAAAAAGTAACTGCCAGCCCCTATAATCTTATATCTAAAGCTCACAATCTATCAAACCAAATTCAATATTATGGAACACGCGAAACAATATTTTGATAATCATACTTCGGTAGAGCAACTATTCTTTACCAGTGACAATCTTGCATTTTTTGATGAGCAGAATGCGATCAATCATGCTAAAAAACTGAATGAGAAAGGAATAACAACACGGACCCGGGATGAAGTGTATGAAGAAACAGAAAACCTGTTGAATACATGGAACGAAGAATACGATCCGCTGGACGAACCGGATGCGGAGTAAAGAATTAATAATCTAAAAAACAAAACAAATGGGTAGTGTAAAAATAACCCTGGCAAATGGTCAGCTGGGAGGAACAATACAAACGAATGACGGGATCGCAGGACTGGTATTGACAGGTTCATCGGAAGCAGGTGGGTACACTGCCGGGAGTCCTATATTGATCACGAGCCTGGCTGAGGCGGCAGTGGCCGGTATTACCGAGCCGAATAATCCTTTTGCCATAAAACAAATAAAAGAGTTTTATGACCAGGCCGGAACCGGTGCACAGTTGTACCTGATGCTGGTGCCAAATACAATGACTGTGGCACAAATGGCTGATAATACAAATGCCAATGGTGCGAGAAAACTGTTGAGCTATGCAGCCGGAAAAATTAAAGTACTTGGTTTATTAAGTGATGATGTGGCTATTGCCGCAGCAGGAGGTACTATAACAATTACCAATGCGCTGAATGCAAGCGTGTACACTGCAGCAAACAATATGAAAGTACTGGCGGCAAGCTATTTTGCTGAAGAAATGCCATTCAGATGCGTAATTGGAGGCACTTCCTATTCAGGAGTAGCTGCAAGCCTTACTGATGAAACAAGCGGAACGTCGAATAACAGAACTGCAATATTGATCGGCGATACAGTTACCGGAGCATCGGCTTGCGTTGGGCTGTTGCTTGGAGTATTATCCTCGATACCTGTACAAAGGAAAATAAGCAGAGTAAGAACCGGAGCATTGACCAATTCGGCTGCGTATGTCGGAGCAGCAACAATAGAAACAACAGGTGCCGGTACAATGTCAGTAATAGCCGGGAAGGGATATATAACATTCACAACCTACCCTAATGTAAGCGGCTATTTTTTCAGTGGCTACGACCGACGATTATAGTTTCCTGGCAAGAGGCAGGGTAATAGATAAAGCTCATATACTGGCATATACAACTTTTGTGCAGGAAGTGGATGACGAGGTACCTGTAAATGCAGATGGAACCTTAGACGCAGGTTTTTGTAAATGGCTGAGTCAGCAAATCATCAACCAGATCAATAATACTATGACCGCAAATAAGGAGATAAGTGCTGTGAACTGTTTCATTGATCCTGCCCAAAACATACTAAGCACAAATGAACTAAATGTGGTACTCAAACTTACTCCGGTAGGATATGCAACAGATATAGAGATCAACCTGGGATTTGCGAATCCGGGTCTGTAATGAAATGCCATACCATAGAGTTGTAGTACAGTAAACAATAGATTTTCAAAACAATTAAAAAAATACAATATGCCATCAATTCCATTTTTTGATAGTAAGGACTGTGAGTGGGCAGATATGACGGTAATGTTTGCCGGAGCTCCATTAACTAAAATACGAGGGTTAAAGTATAAAGCAGCAAAGGATAAGCAACTGCTGCATGCCGCAGGTGATGAGCCTATCAGTATTCAAAGCGGTAACAGGACCTATGAAGGACAGATAAAGGTATTAAAAGGCGCGCTTGATGATATGAATCGAGCATCGCTTGTAGCTGGTGGGGATGATATCCTGGACCTGAAATTTGATATAGTGATCACTTATAAGTCTAAAGGGTCGAGGCCATTACAAACTGATACATTGGTAGGGGTAGAAGTAAAGGACTTTGAAAAGGGCTGGGAACAAGGGGCTAAAAATATGGATGTGACACTGCCGATAATTTTCATGAAACTATTAACTGAATAACAGAAAAGGAACAAACATGTCAAATCAAAACATTGAACTAACAGGACAAGTGACTGATACGCAAATAGCAGAATGGAAGTCAAAGTATAAGTATGGTATATATTCTGTCGAGGTTAACGGGCACATAGGATATTTTAAAAACCCCGGGAGAAATGAGCTTAACTGTGCAATGAGTAAGGCGGATAAAGATAAGGCATTGGATATTTTTGAAGAACTGGCCAATGTGACCTTTTTAGGCGGAAGTGATGAGTTGCTAAAAGACGATCAAATGTTCATAGGGGTAAGCCAGGAATTGAAAGTAAAGCTTGACGGGAAAAAGGCTGTATTGGTAAACTTATAGAGGAGTCATGCGGAGGCCCGGCTCATGATTTCCTGGGATATCTGGAAACGTTTATTGAATATTATCTACCGGGCCTGGACCATCATTCTTTAAGCGACGAAGCATTTGCACAAAAAATCGCGCACTTGCGATATATGCTTAGAATGAGTGAAAGTTGAACATTTATTTATGCATTTAAAAGTTTTTCCTTTTGTTGAGTGAATTCATCTTCGGTTAAAACACCATCTTTTCGCAATTCATTTAGTTTATGTAGCTGATCAGCTATAGATGATGCATTCGGGCTTGTATTTGTTAGCTCCAGTATTTTTTCTTTATATCGTTCATCCGTAATTCTAGGGGAACTCAGTACAACAATAAAGCCTACAATAGTTGATAATAATAGAGACACGAAGAATGCATTACTGAAACCTATTTTGCGCTCTTTACCAATAACGGCTGTGATGTAAGAGAGAATTACATTGGAAACCAAAGCATACCTTGCAAAATCGCTAAGGGCATCCGCAAAAAATGCAAACCCCAGTATCAATACTCCTATAACAATAGCAATACCTGCGCTATCTTTTTTCGTCTCTTCTGCTTTCATGCTTTAGAATTTATAAAAACTACATCCGCTTACTAAAAGCTAAAATTGATGTACAAGCGAAAATACAAAATAGTGAAATAATTTAATTGATAATAATGGATAGTCTTTTTAATTGCTTACCTGTGGAAAATGATTTTATGTACTTATGGGACAATGTGGTTCTACGTACAAATGCGGGCCTTAGCAAAACAATAGAAATCATTAGTGACTTAAACAGGACCCTGGTAAATTTCAACACGAACCTCAACCGGTTTGGAGAGACACAGAAGTATTCTGCAAATGCCGAAGTTTCAAAAATGGAGTTGAAAGGAGAAGATACAGAAATATCAGGCTTCAGGAAAAGCCGACCTTCATTTTTTGCTCCAAAAGGCATTAACACGGATCCGGGATCTTTGATCGATGAGGTAAGAGTATTGACAGGCAGTACGCAAAAACTGGCAACCTCTTTTGACGCATTTTCGCCGAAAGTCAGGAGTGTACTTTCTGAAACCGGTAGCATATTGGATGGGATAAGTGGGGCAGCTGATCTTATATCTAAAGCCAAAAGTGGGAACGGTGTCATGGACTTGATACCCGATACCATAGAAGTAATACTAGGAGCAGAAGCAATAGCGAATGTAAGTGCATTGGCAGGGCCTCCGGGCTGGTTGTTGGGAGCACTGGCTGTGGCAATTGCGGGTTACACGTACAATGAAGCTGAGGAAAGAAGAAAACAAGTTGCATTTCAAGAAACGCAGAAGGATGTAAAAAACTCTCTTCAAACTTTTGTAATGTCGGAAAGGGATGCTGAAGAATATGTACTTGGTACAAAAATGATCTCAAAGCAGGCAATGGATTATTGGAAGCCGCCTATAGATCCGATAAAAGAAAACGTCCAAAAATATGGTGCTGATGCTTACAGTTTACATTTTCCGGTTCCCGTAGCCACAGCAGACAATCTACAGGTAAGGCCGGTATTCAATCCAGGGATTAAACATGATCAATCACAAATTGTCCCGGAAAAGCAAACATATCTTGAAAAAACCATTGACCTGCAGCAAAGATTAAGCTACCAGGCAATGACAAACGGGATTGATGGCTTTAATACAGTTGCAAGAGATGCTATAATGCATGCGCAAAAACATGATAAGATATACAAGACACATACACTTGATTTGGTAGTATCTGCGATCCAGGAGGTGCAAGTTAGAGAATTAACTCAGGCGAATGGAACTAGAATAGTTGGAAAAAATACTCGCAATGCCCGAGGTCGGGAAATGGAGCATCAAGCTAACAGCGATAGATCTGCAGGCAGGAAAAGCATCGCTATTAATCTTAACAGACCGATGATCGAAAATTTCACCATCAATGTCAAAGACAAGAGGGAAGGATTAAATGACTTCAGACATAAAGTAGAAGAAGTGTTGCTGGAAATTCTTAATAGTGCAAATGTGATTTAAATTATATGGCGGAAGTAACTTTTAGCTTAGCAGACTTGTTTGAGAAAACTTTTGGGTACAAGACTCAGGCATTTGATCCTCAATTTTCTGATGTCAAAGGTAATATTGCACCTTTTCGACAGGAACAAGGAATAAACGGATCTCCATATTATGCTAAAGATGCATTGGGAGGTGAATATTTCATGCCTGTTACGATTACATTTCCTGAAACAACTTCAATACCAGAGCAACCCGGAAACATTCCATCTTCATCTGGAGATAACTCATTCAGTATTCTTAAGAATTGGAACCTGCCATACCCGGTAGTATCTATCACATCGAAGAAGACAATAATAGAAACACCATTAACTGAAAGGCGGGGTACTGTTAAAGAACTGATCAATATCCAGGACTATGAAATAGTGATCAAAGGATTCATAATTGGAAATACCAATGAATTCCCTGAAAGTGACGTGGCAATACTGCGGACGATATATGAGCAGAACATCCCCTTATCAATCCAGTGTCCGCTGACAGATATCTTTCTTTTGCGACCAGACAGAAGCGGTAATGACCAGGTAGTGATCAGGGAACTAAAATTGCCGTTTATAAAAGGCATAAAAAATATCAGACCATATGAATTAGTTCTGGTGAGCGATGAGCCGTTTAATTTAATATCGATAGCATAATGTTTGTACTAAATAGCGAAGTGACAATTGGCAAATTCCGGTTCAGTGGTGTAAATGATGTACACATCTCAAGGAGTATACACAGTATAAATGATACAGCACTTATTAAAATACCCTCGATTGCGAAAATTGTAAAGAATGAGAGTTCGATACCAGGGTCGATCAAAACCGAGGAACAGTTTAATGAGGGAGACCCGGTAGTCATAAAGCTAGGATACAATAATGATCTGCAAACTGAATTTTCGGGGTTTGTTAAGCGAAAAAATTTGACCACACCACTCGAAGTTGAATGCGAAGGCTATAGTTGGTTATTAAGAAGGAATAGCATATCAAAATTCTTTGAGGTAATAAGTATCAAGGAATTACTTGAAGAGGCTGTAAAAGGTATTGATAGTAAATATAAGATCAAAGTTATCTGTACCGTTGATATAGAATTGAGCAACATAAGCATAGATAATCTTAGTGGATTCGATATCATCAACAATCTAATAGGTTATACGGACAATAACTTATCCTGCTTTTTCATTCAACCGGATACATTGTGGTGCGGTTATGTATATACAAGCTACGGAAACGGAACTAAAGCAATTGAAGGTGTACAAAAAGTAAGTTATAAGCTGGGTTATAATGCACTGAAAGCGAATACTCTAAAAACCAGGACCACAGAAACGGATCGTATTGAGGTAAGATATAGCAAGAAGTTACCTGATGGCAATAGTATTTCAGAACGTTCGGACGCCTTTAAAAAATTCGCACGAACGCATAGTAAAGTGCTAAACCTGATCAGAAGTGCCCCTGCACTAAAACAACTTGCTAATGAAAAGGCTTACAGAGAAAATTTTGAGGGGTATGAAGGAGCTATTACAGCATTTTTACAACCTTATGCAATACCGGGATATAGTGCATATATAACCGAGGATCATTACAGTGCATACAATGATAGCTATTTAATAGAAAGCGTACAGGTATCTTTTGGGGTAACAGGCGCCAGGAGAATTATAGAAATCGGACCAAGGTTAGGGTTCGCAAAGTAGGAATCATGACAAAAAATTCAGTAAAGATAAAAGCCGGAATTCGAGAACTAGCAAGTAATTCATTCGAGGTCATAAGCGGAAAAGTAGTTGCAGGTAGCGTTAATACTGCAAAATACACGATGACGGTGCAGATAACAGAACATAGTGAACCGATACCCCATGTAAAATTAAGTGCAGTGGCTCAAAATGGAAATGGTCTGGTACTATTTCCAAAAGATAACAGCGATGTGGTCATAGGAAGTGTTGACGGACCGGGGGAATGGACATTACTTCAGTCATCGGATCTGGATAAAGTTTTAATTACGATCGGGAATGTGATTTATGAAATGGATGAAACAAAATTTAGCATCCAAAATGGAGGTGTGGCGTTTGATATAGGTAGCAGCGTTTTTAAGATAAACACTCCCGCAGAGAGCCTTTACCAGTTATTGTCAGACCTGATCACAGCTATAACATTGCTTACCGTGTCCACCTCTACCGGACCTAGTGGTGTTCCCATAAATGTATCAACCTTCACCACATTACTGACACGCCTGAATAACTTACTAAGTCCTTAACAAATAAAATTTATGGCTAGAAGAATGATTGACATAGAACTGGATGAAGATGATGATCTTTTGACAGGTTTGGGAGACATAACCTTAATGGAGAGTACCGCCCAGCATCAAACCCAGTTGCTCCTCAACAACAAAGGAGATTTTAAACAAAAGCCTACCATATGTGTTTGGGCATTTGGTTTTATGGACGATGAACATTTTCATAACCTCATCAGGGCTGCAAGCATTGAATTTGCCAGAGATGGAATGGACGTTAAGAACATTGCCCTAAGTCCATCAGGTAATATTAGTAGTGATGCGTATTACAGGTAAAGTTATTTCCGGTCGAGCAAGTAAACACAGCATTTTATGAACAATAGTATTTCTGTAAAGCCTAATCAAAGTGTGCTTGATGTGATAATCATGAGTTGCGGTACCCTGGAGGCAGGAATGCAAATGATGATGCAGAATGGTACAAGTATTAGTGACCTGCCAAATATAGGCGACACCTTTACCATCCCTGAGCATGTAACCACTGATAATGGTGCTTTGGAATACCTCTATCAGAATAGTATAGTAATAGGGACACGAGGCATACCAATACCACCCCCACCTCCATTAAGCATGCAAATAGTACTATACCCGGTGATGCAGGTTGTGCCCCGACCGCCGTCCACGCCCCCCGCAGTTTTAGGCTACTGGGATTTTGATTTTACCTATGACGCGGGCTTTATTAATGTTTACCCGTTTGTCAGTTCGGGGCTAGGTGCAAATGCTTTTGTTTACCAGGGACAATCAAACTATTTCAGCCATTTGCCGCCGTCATTTGTCACAGGATTTGGGTCGCCACCTCCAATGTCTGCCCGGACAGTTAATTATCATATTCCGCATGACCCGGCAAGCCTTATGATGATATGGAGCGACCCTGCTATCCTGCCGCGCACATTAACCTATACAGATGTAAACGGGAATCATGCTTATGTAAGCCCGGTCATCGTTATGGACACTATTACTCAGCACGTAGAAAATTACCTGGTTGCAGATCTCCAGGTTGATTTTATAGCGACGGATGGATATACAATTACTTTGAGGCTCACAAGAAGTCATCCTGCGCCATCCGGTTACGATTTCAATAACAGGACAATGCATTGGTTGCTTCCTTCGGGTACAACTACCCCTGATCCTGCAGATCCATCAAATCCGGATAAAATATACCTGACACTTACTGGCCCGGGTAACTATACTATGGGAGTAAAAACTGAGTACACAAATATTGTGCTGCTTGAAGATTATCCTCCTTCTGAATTTACTATGGTAATAGAGGTAAACTAATAATGAATCTTTTTTTAAAAATCGAATATGGCAAGGAGTATATCAGAGATACAACAATCAATAATTAGCGCAAAATCTGCAGATGGTAATCTTGCTGGTCTTACCAGTACCAGCAATGTAGCTATTTGGATGTTATGGACCTACATAGTAGCTGTTTGCCAATGGACATTGGAAAACCTGTTTGATGCGCATAAAAACGAAGTGATTGAAATATTGAAATCTCAAAAGCCACATACGCTGCAATGGTATGTCACTATGGCTAAGTTATTTCAGTATGGCGAAACCTTACCGCCATACAGTGATACATATAGTGTAGTACCTCCTGCAGATCCAACAGTATTAGTAGTTCAGTTCGCTGCTGCGGTTGAGCTTACAAGCATGGTGAGAATAAAAGTGGCTAAACAGGTCGGTGGCATACTTGCACCTATTAGTACTCCTGAATTGACTGCTTTCAGTGCATATATGAACCGTATAAAAGATGCCGGTGTGAGATTACAACTAACCAGTGCCAATCCCGATAATTTACAGTTGGCATTAAATATATTCTACGATCCACTGGTTATAGATAGCACTGGTTCCCGGTTAGATGGCACTAGCAGTACACCGGTTCAGGATGAAATCAACAGGTTTCTTGAAAACCTCCCTTTCAATGGCCTATTCGTACTTAACTTTTTGATTGAGGCGCTGCAGGCAATTGATGGTGTAAGGATAGTGCAAGTGGTAAATGCACAGGCGAATTATGGCATTACGAGTTACGTACCTGTTTTAGTGGAGTATTTGCCTGATGCTGGTTACATGATACTCGACGATACTTACTTTAATGCCAATGTCACCTACACGGCTCACGGCCCTCTGTGATCATACTATTATTCATAAAACATTCCGATCATGAGATTATTTGATGTTGAATACGATGCACTGGTCTGGCAACTATTGCCCGTACGACTAAGGAAACCGGTAACTTTCTCCTGGTTAAAATGCCTGGTAACACCGGTGAAATATTTATACAATTTATTTACCGCCAGCAGGACTAATAATCTTTATAGGCTTAATCACAATAGCCAGATATGCTATCTCGAGGAAGCGCTGAATGATATTTTTGATCCAGTGGGCATGGGGATATATATTATTGATGGTCCGTTCAAAGACCCATTGTACACCTATCTGGTACCCGAGTCTAAACCTTTATGGATTGCGTTGACAGGTGAGGTAGGCACCACAGCATATACTTCCCCCGAAGTTTTGTACACAGATGCTGAGACTGCATTACTGGGCTTATGTTTTATAGTGATGGTACCTGTTGCCATTTCTTTCGATACTGTAAGAATGAAAGCCGTAATAGACACATACAGGCTTGTTGGCCGAAACAGGTATGATATACAAACCTATTAGCAAAAACGTTTTATAAAAACACAATACAAAATTCATGAAGGCAATAGATTTTACAAAACCAGGAGGTTTCCCCCTTACGCAGGATCAACTGGATCATTTACAAAGCGCATATACGGAAAGTGCGATTGCTGTAGCTTCAGCGGGCCATGATGGTAGCTCTGCCCCGGTGATTATAAGTGGCATGATTACAAGCCCAGGTGGAGGCGGAAGCACAAACGTATCAGCTGGTTGGTTCTTGTATAACAATGAACTGATACGTTTTCCGGCAACTGCATATGGTGTCGTAACCTTGGGCAACGTTCCGCTTGTTACAATTACCCTCACTGCCGGATCGCTTACTTATAATGATGGCAGTACACCTGCGGTTATTCTTGATAAGACTGCCTCAGTAAGCATTGCTCCGGCCATAACCGACGCCACACATTTTCCATTTGGCAGCCTGCTCTGTTTCGGACATGGATTTGGTATCAATAACAGGGAGCAGGCCTGGCAGAGCATGGTAGTAAGTACTGCGCCAGGAGTAGGTGGTGTTACCGGTACAGTTTATTACAAGAAAGATTTTACTGCCAACACAATGCAGATAAGGGGCTTCTTAACAGCCAATAATGCGCAGAACTTCACCTCCTCACCTGCTGCATTATTTTCGCTTATGGGCACTTTGCCTGCAGGTTATATTCCTAATAATACTGCATACTTTATAGCACATTACTTCGTGTCAGGATTGATAAAAGATGATCTGGGTATATCGTGGATAAAGCAGGTGAATTGTGTTCTCAATACTTCAGGACAAATATTAGTTAACTGGCTCAAACCAGATGTTGCAATATCAACATACGCAATAAACTTCAACGCAATTATACCGTTAGATTAATATTAAACCCGTGATGAGGTTTGTCTCGTGAACAGGAGCAGGTACACAATAACGAACAGCATAGAGGTAACCGAGGCTGCGATAACCTTTAATAATAGGAAACCGAAATTAGAGAAGTTCCATAACTCAAGGGAAAAGAAAACAAAATGATGCAGAATGATCAGGAAGCTGCTGTAAACAAGGAACGGCATCCATCCCATTGTCTTTATTGTTGGTTGCTGGTTTACATATTCCGATAAGTTTCTGGGCATAAGTGCACTCAGTACATTTGTACGTAGGTAAGCTACAAGCACCAAGGCAAATGCATGCATGCCGGCAGTATTCATAAAGCTATCTATCGACAGTCCCATAAAGAAACCCATGATGAGCAATGCCCATACCGGCGTTTCGAACGGAAGTAACAATATGAACAGCGGATAGATGTATGGAATGAATACAGGGAAGTTAGCAGGTTCACTCCACCAGCGCAGCGTTATTTTATTCAGTATCAGCACCTGTATCAGCAGGATAATGCAAAAACGAAAGATATTTTTCAGGTAAACGTTCATTGCTATTTTTTTGCTGTTGAATCTTCCAGTTGTTTTTTCTCCATGCTCATTTTATTTTCCACAACATACACATACTGTAGATTATGAAAATTTGTAGACGATTGCAGATATATCTGCTGCATGGTATTTTTCTTTACCTTCTCTGTTCTTACTACAGTGCCTATCAATATATCAGGCGGAAAAAATGAGTAGTTATTCGTGAATATCGAATCGCCTTTCTTTACTTTTACTTCCTGGCCTACATCATTCATGATCAGGATGTTCCTTTGCTTTTCTTCCCAGGTTACAAATCCCGATGTGCCGTCTTTTAGTTTTGCGCTCACTTTTTGTTTTGCACTTAAAACCGAAAGTGCACTTGCATAATGAGCAGAAACGTGTTCTATACGTCCCACAATACCTGAGCCAGATATCACTGCCATATTTTTACTGATGCCGTCATTAGAACCACGGTTTATGGTAATATAGTTATCGCTGGCATTAGTGGAATTATTGATGACGCGTGCTGTACGATAAACATAATCAGCATACCGTACTATATGCACCGATGTGTCCTGCGGGCTTACTACTTTATGTATTATGCTGTCTTTTAGCGTATCTACGCTGTGCAACTGGTCTATCTGTTTTCTTAAAAAAGCATTTTCATTCAGCAGGCTGTCATTCATTTTCCTCAGGCCGAAATAATAGACCACGTCACTTTGTTTTTTATACACAATGCCCGAGATCATATTTGCAGAGCTTACTATGTCGTTGCCCTGTAGTGTATTGGTACGTTCTATGAGGATGATGCATGCTATTTCAAGTCCAAGAAATAGTATCAGGTTAAAAAAGCGGCGTATAAAAAGTATAAAATTGCGCACTTTCTATCTTGAATTTGATGTTTGTTATAATGTATTAGGCCCGAAGTTATAGATAATACGGGCAGATTTTTGGTATGATTTATAAAAACATTGCTGCCGTATAGCAGCAATGTTTTGTTGTAATTATTTCATCAGGAAAGGCATCCTGGCAATATTCTTAAGCGCCATGCCTGTTCCGCGAACTACTGCGCGAAGCGGATCTTCAGCGACATGAACCGGTAATTTTATTTTATGAGAGATACGTTTGTCCAAACCACGAAGCAATGCGCCTCCACCGGTCAGGTAAAGGCCGCGACGATAAATATCTGCCGCAAGTTCAGGTGGTGTGCTTTCCAGTGCTTTTAATATTGCTTCTTCTATCTTGAATATTGATTTATCCAATGCTTCTGCTACTTCCTGGTAAGACACCATGATCTGTTTTGGAATACCCGTTACAAGGTCACGGCCATTCACTGCAATATCATCCGGCGGATTATCCAGTTCTTTCAGAGCAGATCCCACATGTATCTTTATCTGTTCTGCGGTACGCTCTCCTATCATAAGGCTGTGATAACGACGCATAGCCTCCATTATATCTCCTGTAAACTCATCACCTGCTATACGTATCGACTGATCGCATACAATACCTGCAAGTGCTATTACTGATATCCCGGTTGTTCCACCGCCAATATCAATGATCATATTACCGGTTGGTTCTTCTACATCTATACCTATACCCAGCGCTGCGGCCATTGGTTCATGTATCATATATACTTCCTTGGCTCCGGCTTGTTCTGCAGAATCCCTCACGGCACGTTTTTCTACTTCTGTGATGCTCGATGGAATGCAGATTACCATGCGCCAGCTTGGCGGAAACATGGGTTTTTTAGGATACACCAGCTTGATCATTTCCCTCAGCATACCTTCAGCCGCATTAAAATCTGCTATAACGCCATCTTTTAATGGCCTTATGGTTTTCAGGTTTTCATGGGTCTTTTCATGCATCATCATGGCCTTTTTACCTACGGCTACTATCTTATTGGTAGTGCGGTCTATTGCTACTATCGATGGCTCATCCACCACTACCTGGTCATTATGTATTATCAGCGTGTTGGCAGTGCCAAGATCTATTGCAATTTCTTGTGTAAGAAATTTAAAAAAGCCCAAAAAACTCATTACGGAAGTAAATTTTATAGTAATCGCAAAAGTGCGAAAAAAGCAATTCAGTTTCGGATAGTTATATCCAATTACGGCAAAATTATGTAAATAATTATCCCCGTTGGGTAATATTATAGTACATGTGCGTAAAATGTTAATAGTTATATAAGAGATATAAAATTTTAAATAGATTTCATGCCTATTCCGTTCCGGCAAAAGGATACCTTAGTTTTGTGGCTATAACTTAGAATTTTCTTGTTATTTTTTTATAATTTTGCGCCTCGGGCTGAGCCCGGTTTAATATCTGCTCATCGCCTTATTTGCTATTGTAGCTTATACATTTATTAATCTTAGTTCATATAAGTAATGCCGCGCGATCTTTCAGTAAAAAGTGTTTTAATTATTGGTTCAGGGCCTATTGTCATAGGTCAGGCTTGCGAATTCGATTATTCCGGTTCTCAGGCTGCCAGGAGCCTTAGGGAAGAAGGGATCAAAGTAATATTGATCAATTCTAATCCGGCTACTATTATGACCGATCCTATTATGGCAGACAGGGTTTACCTGTTACCGCTTACGGTCGAAAGCATAGAGCAGATACTTACAGAGAATGAGATAGATGCGGTACTTCCTACTATGGGTGGACAGACCGCCCTCAACTTGGCTAAAGAAGTAGACGAACTGGGCATTTGGGAAAAATTTAAAGTACGCTTAATTGGTGTTGATATTAAGGCTATCGACAAAGCAGAAGACAGGGAACTTTTCCGCAAGTGGATGATTGAGATCAATGTTCCCGTGGCACAAGCCAGAACTGCTAACTCGTTATTGGAAGGAAAAGAATTTGCACAGGAAATAGGCATACCCCTGGTTATTCGCCCATCCTTTACATTAGGTGGTTCTGGCGGTAGTATTGTATATCATAAAGAAGACCTTGACAGTGCACTGGAGCGTGGCCTTACCGCATCTCCGATACACGAAGTGCTCGTAGAAAGAGCTGTAATAGGCTGGAAGGAGTTTGAATTAGAGTTGCTCCGGGATATGGCCGACAATGTGGTGATCATCTGTACTGTTGAGAACTTTGACCCTATGGGCATCCATACCGGTGACAGCATAACAGTGGCACCGGCAATGACACTTAGTGATACCGCATTCCAGTTAATGCGTAATACTGCTATAAAAATGATGCGCGACCTTGGCAACTTTGCCGGTGGTTGTAATGTTCAGTTTGCATTAAATCCTGAAACAGAAGAAATCATTGCAATAGAAATAAATCCGCGTGTAAGCCGCTCATCAGCATTAGCTTCTAAAGCTACAGGTTATCCTATAGCTAAGGTAGCCGCAAAACTTGCGATAGGTTATACGCTCGATGAATTGAAGAACCAGATAACACAAACTACATCTGCATATTTTGAACCTGCACTTGACTATGTAATAGTGAAAATGCCCAGGTGGAACTTTGATAAATTTAAAGGCGCAGATGATACACTTGGTTTCCAGATGAAGTCGGTAGGTGAAGTAATGGCTATCGGCCGCACTTTCCCCGAAGCGCTTCAGAAAGCGTGTCAGAGCCTGGAAAATAATGCTACCGGCCTGTCCTTCATAAGTACCAGTCGCCTGCGTCCTGAAGAACTCATTGATACACTGAAAAGGCCAACATGGGACCGCATATTCCGTATCAAAGAAGCTATGGCTGCCGGGGTTTCAATTAAAACTATCCAGGAGCTTACCCATATTGATCGTTGGTTCTTGTATCAGATACAGGACATCGTAAACCTTGAAAACGAGATCCGTAAATACAAGCACCTTGATAAATTGCCTCAGGGCCTTCTTTTTGAGGCTAAGCAAATGGGATTTGGTGATGAGCAGATTGCCGACCTGGTGAAAGATTGCACTGGTGAGGAGGTATATGAATACAGGAAGGCAATGGGTATAACACGGGTGTTCAAAATGGTGGATACCTGTAGTGCTGAGTTCGAAGCAAAGACCCCTTACTATTACAGTACATTCGAGGCGCCTGCATATAACGTAGATAAGTCGGATGTCACCAGCAATGAAAGTATCGTTTCCGATAAGAAAAAGATCATTGTTCTGGGTTCAGGTCCTAACCGTATTGGTCAGGGTATAGAATTTGATTATTGCTGTACGCACGGCCTTATCGCTATCAGGGATTGTGGTTATGAAGCGATAATGGTAAACTGTAATCCCGAGACCGTATCTACAGATTTTGACATCGCAGATAAATTATATTTTGAGCCCGTTAACTGGGAGCACCTTTGGGAAATCATAGAGCACGAACAACCCTATGGCGTGATCGTTCAGCTAGGTGGACAGACAGCTTTGAAGCTTGCAAAGAGATTGCATGAAAAAGGAATAAAGATCATTGGCACCTCTTTCGATGCAATGGACATTGCCGAAGATCGTGGCCGATTCAGTGATACATTAAAAGAGCTTGGTATTCCGTATCCTAATTATGGTACTGCATATACTACCGATGAGGCAATAGAAGTAGCGAAGGAGGTGGGTTATCCGGTACTGGTTCGCCCTTCTTATGTTTTGGGTGGCCAGCGTATGCGTATTGTTATCAATGACGATGAGTTAGAAAAGAGCGTTGTCAGCCTACTTAAACATTTACCTGGTAATAAAATTTTGATAGATCATTTCCTTGATCGCTGCCAGGAAGCTGAAGTTGATGCGATATGTGATGGTGAGACTGTGCACATCATGGGAATCATGGAGCATATAGAACCGGCCGGTATCCACAGCGGAGATAGCCATGCAGTGCTGCCACCATTTAATTTAGGTCAGCTGGAAGTGGATGAGATGAGTGAAATTGCCAGGAAAATAGCATTGAACCTGAACATCAAAGGACTCATCAATATTCAGTATGCTATCAAAGACGGAAAGGTCTTCGTGATAGAGGCTAATCCGCGCGCCAGCCGCACAACCCCTTTTATTGCCAAGGCTTATGGTATTCCTTACCTCAATATTGCCACTAAAGTAATGTTGGGAGAGCTTAAACTAAAGGACCTCAAGATCGAGAAAAAACTGGACGGTTTTGCCGTTAAGGAACCGATCTTCAGTTTCAATAAATTTCCTAATGTAAATAAAGAGCTGGGTCCTGAAATGAAAAGTACCGGTGAGGCCATCAGGTTTATCAAAAACCTGCGCGATCCCTGGTTCAGGCAATTATATAAAGAGCGTAGTATGCACCTGAGTAAGTAATGAGCAGTATTACTGTTGAGTCTTTACTCTTTTTAGCACATCTTTTATATATATTTACAGAAAATTACCTGCATGAAAAATAGTTTATTGCTATTGTTCTGTATGATATGTGCAGCACATTACTCGTTAGCCCAGATCACGTTTACACAAAGCAGTTATCCGGTTTCTGTAATTGGTACTGACAGCCTTAAAAAGACAGCGCACAACTCATCTTTTCCTGTCCTCACTGCAGTGGCAGGTGGGTTATGGGATATGAGTATAACAACTGACACCATACCGTTTGCTTTCAGGTATATAGTAGCTGCTGGACCCGCTCAGTTTGCTGATAGTAATAACTATTCATTTGCAGGTTATGGCTATCAGGGAAATGTGCAATCATCAATTACCAGTGCAGGATTGATTAGTTACGGTATTAATATATTAGGGGAAAAGTATGATATTTCTCCTATAACCTTAGGAAGTAGTGATACTTTATACATCTTAACCCAAAACTCTATTTATTCATCTCCTGTTAAGGTCCTATCATTTCCGGCTACCTATAATAGCTTTTGGTCCTCTGCGTACACAAGTGATCTAAATTTTGAGTTGTCAATAGGAACCTTCTCTCTCAACCATACTCCAGGCATTTACAGAAAGCACATCACCCAAAAAGATACAGTTAGTGGCTGGGGAAAAATGCGGATCAAAGATGCAAACAATATTCCTGCTGCATACTTCGATGTCTTGCAGGTTCAGACCACTACTTATATAACCGACAGTATTTACCTTAATAATACACCTGCTCCCGGACTTTTACTATTAGCTCTTAATCTGACACAGGGCAAGCAGGATACCATCTACGAGCAAAGCTATTACAGGTACGGTGAGGTCACCCCTCTTGCCCGAGTAAGATTTAAAGATGCAGCGTGTACACAGCCGGTAACCGCATATACTCATGTGCAGCGCCTGATGCCTGCAGCGGTAAAAGAAGCTGATCCGTCACTTAAGGTTAATGTATACCCTAACCCTATAACAGGGAATGTATTTTCGGTTGATATTACAGGCGGCGGTCACTATACATACCGGGTTAAGAATATCCTTGGATCTATTGTTCAGTCTGGTGAGTTGAAAAATAATCACGCTGAGATCGTTTTGCAAGCATCTTTATCACAGGGCATTTATTATCTCGATCTCCAGGATAGGGGTAACTTTTTGTGTACAAGAATGATCACCATAAGCAGGTAAGCAACACTTAAGCATAACCCAACCTTAATTAATGGATGCAGATCAGAGCACTTTAAAAAAAGCTTCAAAAATTGCACTACTGGCACTTATCGCTTTACTGGCAGGTGCTTTGATCTTTGTTAAAGAACGGCTTTTTGCGGACGCATCTTACATAGTGTTCAATATCATCAATTACAAAAGGGTAGCAATTCAGGAGTTTCGTTACGGATCATTCATTACGCAAATGATACCGCTTATCGGTTACAAGCTGCATTTATCGCTTAAGGTAATATTGATAGGTTATGTTGTTAGCTTTAATCTGTTTTACCTCGTTGTTATTTCATTGCTCATTTACAGATGCCGGCAATTTGGTTTAGGCATACTTATGGCACTTTACTATTTCCTTTTTATTAGTGATAGTTATTTCTGGCCGGTCAATGAGATCCATCAGGCTGTAGCATGGATGTTTTTATTTTTCGGATCAACGTTTTACCTCGGAAAAAAGCAAGCACACGTCGGTTGGTTATTGCCCGCTTTTATTATACTGGCATTCCTTACGGTTTTCACACATATTGTGGTGATAATTCCACTCTTTTTTTTATGGATATTTTTTTGGCTGGGAAAGGACAACTGGCCATTTTCAAAACAAAGATCTATCCTGTTAAGTACTTTGCTGGTTGCCATTGTTGCTGTTAAATTCCTTTTCGTGGGAAAACAATCATACGACAGTGAGCACCTGAATGGTGTACTTAAAATTTCTTTAAAAGATATAATTGATTCATTCAACGCACCTGTTGTAACAACTTTCTTATATCGTTGTATCACTAATTATTGGATCACAGTTTTGGTATTTGTCACAGGCCTCATCAGCCTGATAAAGATGAAAAAGACAAAACTCCTTGTTTGGACATTCGTGTCCTGTATTGGCTACATCAGTATCATAGGCATCACCTATAGCAATTTTGATAGTAACCTGGCTTTGTTTCATATCGAAAGCGAATGGGCCTGCCTGGCAATATTGGTTGCTGCTCCGTTCGTTTTTACATTTTTGCCCGGTATAAAACCAACTACCGCAATTTTAGCATTGACAACTGTGTTTATCATCAGGGTCGCATATATATGCACGGGCATTCCTGCTTTCTCGGAGCGAACTAATTTCCAGGAGCATATTTTAGCCAAAATGAGAGAAAAAGGCATTACACAGTTAGCGATATACAAGGACGAAAAAGTAATGCCAAAATTAGCCTTAGACTGGAGTTTCACTTATGAATCCCTGATGTTATCTGGCATGAACGGCGATGATCCGAAAAGGACTTTTTGCTTCGTAGGCAGAGACGATACTAAGACCATAAACGAATTGTCCTCGGTTGGCAGTTTTTACAATGTATGGAACACGTTATCATATAAAGATCTCAATCGGGCATATTTTAACATAGATACAACTAGCCCGTACAAGATCATGTCTTATGAAGAACTTTTCAGGTAAGGCGTTTTAAACGTACTTTTGAATAGTTTTAATGAACACGTATGATATCTAAAAAGCCAAAGGACACTTTTGTCATCATGTCCGAGTTAGTATTACCCAATGATACCAATACATTAGGCAACCTCATGGGTGGCCGGCTGATGCACTGGATGGATATTGCAGCCGCGATATCTTCACAGCGTCACTGCAATTGCCCGGTTGTTACAGCTTCAGTTGATAATGTATCTTTTGCAAACCCAATCAAGCTGGGTAATCTCCTCACGATAGAAGCCAAACTAACACGCTCTTTCAATACCTCTATGGAAGTGTACCTGAGGGTTTGGGGTGAGGACCTCTCTGCACAGTACAGGTATCTGTCTAACGAAGCCTATATGACGTTCGTAGCGCTCGATCCGAACGGTAAGCCCCGTAAGGTGCCTGAACTGGTTCCTGAAACTGACGACGAAAAGAAGATGTTTGACGGTGCGCTGCGCCGCAGGCAATTGCGCCTCATCCTTGGTGGCAAAATGAAAGTGGAAGACGCAGAGGAGTTAAGGGCATTGTTTGTTAAACCTTAAAGTCAAGAACTATATTACTATGATAGATCGTACCATATCGCCGGCAATACATGATGCCGTAGAGTTTGAATATAAATTACCGCCGCTTACTACAACACAGTTAGACAACGGCTTGCCTCTATACTGGCTCAATGCAGGCGTGCAGGACGTGGTACAGATAGACTGGATATTTTATGCCGGCCTCTGGTACGAGCAGAAACCATCTGTAGCACATGCAACAGCCGGCCTGCTGAAGAACGGAACATCCAAACACACCTCAGAACAGATAAACGAGGCTTTGGAGTTTTATGGTGCGCAACTAAAAGTTAGTGCCGGTAGCGACTATTCATCAGTAACGCTGTATTCACTGGCAAAGCACCTGCCTGCGCTGCTGCCTATTGTTTATGAGGTAATGACCGATGCAATTTTTCCCGAAGCAGAAGTGGAATTACATAAACGCAACGCAATCCAACGCTTACTCGTAAATCTCAGGCAGTGCGAATTTGTAGCTAATCAATACATAGATGCTACCCTATTCGGTGCCGACCATCCTTATGGCCGCTACTCTAAAAAGGAAAACATTGAAGCGGTTACCCGAGAAGACATCATTGAATTTTACCGTAACAACTACAACCTGTCTAACGCTAAGATTTTTATGGCAGGCAAGGTAGGCGAGCAGGAAGTAAAGACGATCAACTCGATCTTTGGTAAGGTGGCCATAGAAAAAACTACTGCACCAAGACAGGCTTTCCCTGTTACGCCATCCACACAGAAGATACAGAACGTCAGCAATGATCCTAATGGGGTACAGGGTGCTATACGCATCGGCCGCTTGTTCCCTAACCGCCAGCATCCTGATTATGCGCCGATGGTAGTACTCAATACATTGTTTGGCGGCTACTTCGGTTCCAGGCTCATGAGCAATATCCGCGAGGATAAAGGTTACACATACGGCATCTACAGTTCAGTACATCCCGAGCTCAATGGCGGATCTATGGTCATTCATACCGAAACGGGCAGAGATGTGGTAGAACAGGCCGTAAAGGAGATCTACTACGAGATGGATGTACTGTGCAAGGAAGAAGCAACGGAAGAAGAGTTGCTGCTAGTAAAGAACTACTTACTAGGTGGCCTCCTTGGCGATCTTGATGGTCCGTTCTCTATCATGCAGCGCTGGCGCACACTCATACTCAACGGCTTTACCGAAGAGCACTTCAACAGAAACATACAGATCTACAAATCCATCACTGCAAAAGAACTGATCGTCCTGGCAAATAAGTATTTTTCCAAAGACGACTTTTTTGAAGTTGTGGTGATCTGATCATTTTATTTAAGCTTATTCATTCTATACCAGTGGCACAGTCTTCTTCAATAGTTGTTTTATCGGCCGGCATGTTGCTGTTGTTATCATCATGCAGCAGCACTAAGTATAAAGGCTCCGCATCGCGCATGCCGGGTACATGGCAGGCGCAGCCGGTGGTCATTGATGGCGACAACAGAGACTGGCCATCACCATATCCCAACTACGACTCAAAAGCACGCGTGGCCTATGCCACATCCAACGACCGGAAGAACCTCTACATCACTATGCAGACCGGCGATGAAATGACCCAGATGAAGATCCTGAAGCAGGGTATGGTTGTTTCCATAGACACTGCAGGTAAGAAAGAGGGCCAGCTCAACATTAGCTACCCATTGCAGAATGATAATGAAACTGTCGATATCACAAAGGGCGCATTTTCAAATGACGCACAGTCATCCTTCAGGGGCAAGCAGACAGAAAAGAAACTGGACAAGCTTACCAAAGATGCCAACCAGTACACTACATCAGGCTTTTACAATTGCAATGGTGGTTTCCTTGTATCGCAGGCGGCGCCATGTGGTATCAAGGTAACTATACGCATGGATGAATACAAGGAACTGGTGTGGGAAGCAGTGGTGCCTCTGA
>CAYZKL010000010.1:4119-4483 GCA_964478855.1 uncultured Flavipsychrobacter sp. | reverse complement strand
GGTGTATGCTTTTCAGTTAAGGGGTTTAAGTATCCCGAAACAAAGACGAGCGACAACAGCAATACCGGCCTTAATAACAGCATGAGTGCGGGCGGTATGGGTAATGGCACAATGCCTATTGGTGGACGCCGAGGCAGCAGCAACTCTGCGGTAAACCCGATGCAGCAGCTCTACGACAATACAAAGACCTGGAAACAGTTCGGTCTTGCATACCAGCCTTAATTAATAATTACAGCGGGAAATCCATTCTTATCTGCTTCGAGAAGTTGCGGCCGTTGGAATCCTTACCATCTATCTTCCACATTACAGAGCGAAGTGTTACAGTTAGCGGGGTTTGGTTGGTTGAGTTTTGATTGGGGATGGG
>CAYZKL010000010.1:3589-4041 GCA_964478855.1 uncultured Flavipsychrobacter sp. | reverse complement strand
TTTCTTGCTCATCCTGCGCCGCTGTGCGGCACGTGTCACGGCACTGCGTATCAGGTTGGCATTTGCTTCAGGGTATTCCAGCGATCCTGCATCCAGGCCGCTGATGCGCCATACACCTTTACCACCTTTCAGTGGTTCCCAGTCTGTGGTGGTGTTCAGTGTTTCTACCGGTATAGTACCCATATTATTCTTCAGCACTATTACCGACTGGTACCGCTGAGATACTTTGGTGATGTTGCCGCTTATCTTCAGCGAGTTTCCATTTACATTGCCCGACTGCCAGGTATATACCGCACCGTTGGCACGTTCCAGGTTCGTTCTGCCCGCTATCTTAGCAGTTACGCCGGGTAGCAGTACGGTAGTTTCTTTGAATGCTGCAGTAAGGCCGTTACCGGTTGGTGCTGCGGGCTGTTGTGCAGGTTCCTCCTTTACTACAGGTTTTTCTTTTGGTG
>CAYZKL010000010.1:0-3579 GCA_964478855.1 uncultured Flavipsychrobacter sp. | reverse complement strand
GGTGTGGTGTCTGCAGCGGCTTGTGGTTGCTGAGCTGCCGGGGTGTCCTTAGGTTCTACGCTTGGGGTAATGACCGGCTGCAGGCTCGTCACCATGTCCTGCAGTTTAGACTCGTCTGTTTCTGTAACTATAGTTGATGAGTCACCCAGCACTATCGGGCCATGGTTCTTCGTTGGGGTATCCTTACACGAAAAGAAGAATACCGTACCTGCAAACAATGCTGTAAATATTACCGGTCTGTTCATACAAACTATATTTCAGATACGAAAGTAGCGCACAAAATATCAAAAGTCAAAAGTAAGCTTTAAAAACCCGTATTAGTACGAAAGCAGTTGCCGCACGCTGCTATCCAGCCTGCTGTTGGCCATATAGTTCTGCTCCAGCTCTATGGCAAATGGTACCGGTGTATCCATGCTGGCACAGCGTAGCACTGGTGCATCCAGGTACTCGAAGCAATGCTCCGCTATCCATGCAGCCAGCTCACCGCCAAGGCCACCCGTCAGGGTATCCTCGTGCAGCAGCAGCACCTTGCCGGTGCGTCTTACTGCAGCACCTATGGCTTCATAGTCCAGTGGCAGCAGGGAGCGCAGGTCCAGTATATCTATCGATACGTCTGTATGCTTTGCGGCATAGTCTGTGGCCCAGTGCACGCCCATGCCATAGGTAATAATGCTGATATCGTCGCCTGCCTGCACATGCCTTGCCTTGCCTATCTCTATGGTATAGTAGTTATCAGGTACCTGCCCGCTTACGCTGCGGTACAGTGCCTTGTGCTCAAAGAACATTACCGGGTTAGGGTCCTCCAGCGCGGCTGCCAGCAGGCCTTTGGCATCTTCCGGGGTAGATGGGTATACCACCTTCAGGCCGGGTGTGTGTGCAAACCATGCCTCGTTGCTCTGCGAGTGAAAGGGCCCTGCCCCTACGCCGCCGCCCGTGGGCATACGCACCACCACATCGGCGTTCTGCCCCCAGCGGTAGTGTATCTTGGCCAGGTTGTTGATGATCTGGTTAAAGCCCACCGTCACAAAATCGGCAAACTGCATTTCCATCATCGACTTATAGCCCTTTATAGACAGGCCCAGTGCGGCACCCACTATTGCACTTTCGCACAGTGGTGTGTTCCTTACACGGTCCTTGCCAAATTCCTGTACAAATCCTTCCGTCACCTTGAATGCCCCTCCATACTCCGCTATATCCTGTCCCATCAGCACCAGGTTGGGGTGGCGCTCCATGCTCTGCCTCAGCGCATCGCTTATGGCCTGTATAAATTTCTTTTCGCTGGTGGCGCCTGAGGGTGCTATTACCGGGCTGCTCAGCGGTGCATATACATCCGCCAGTTCTTCGCGGGTATCGGGCACTATGTGTGGTGCTTCAAATCCTGTTGCCAGCCCTTCTTCTATTTCGTGCTGTATGCCTGCGCGTATGGCTGCTATCTTTTGTTCGTCCAGCACCTTCTGTTCCACCAGGTAGTTTTCAAAGTTTGCTACAGGGTCCTTTACACTCCATTCTTCAAACAGTTCCTTCGGCACATACTTTACACCGCTGGCCTCTTCATGGCCCCTCATCCTGAAGGTCATGCACTCTATCAGCATTGGCTTCTGCTCTTTTATGCAGTATTGCCGTGCTTTGCTTACCTCGCTCAGCACCTCCAGTATGTTGTTGCCGTCTATGGTTATGCCGCGCATACCATAACCTATGGCCCTGTCTGCCAGTTGCTCGCATACAAACTGCTCGCTTACCGGTGTGCTCAGGCCGTAGCCGTTGTTCTCTATTATAAATATCACCGGCAGGCCCCATACTGCGGCCACGTTCAGCGCCTCATGAAAATCCCCCTCACTCGTTCCGCCATCGCCGCTGAATGCTACTGCTACTTTATGTTCCTTTTTTAGTTTGTGAGCCAGTGCTATACCGTCTGCTATGGCCAGTTGCGGGCCCAGGTGCGATATCATGCCGCATATATGGTACTCGTTGGCACCAAAGTGAAACGACCGCTCCCTGCCCTTGCTGAACCCCTCTTTGCGGCCCTGCCATTGCATGAACAATTTATCGAAAGGCATTTTGCGCACCGTGAATACCCCCAGGTTGCGGTGCAGCGGCATCACGTACTCATCCGTATCCAGTGCCAGGGTGGCACCTACGGCTATTGCTTCCTGTCCTATCCCGCTGAACCATTTACTGATCCTGCCCTGCCTTAGCAGTACCAGCATCTTCTCTTCTATCATCCTTGGGCGCACCAGCTCAGTATAGATACTTACCAGCTGTTCGTCCGATATGCCTTTACGGTCAAATTGCATTTTTGATATTTGTGTGCAAAAGTAACTCCTGATTCATCAATTTCCACCGTTTCCGGCCTCTTTTAGGCTTTATTTACCTTAATTGACCAGTAATTGTATGAGCTCCTGCATACCATCCCCATCGGTCACCTGCACCACATACACACCACTATTCAGTTGTGCTATAGCTATCGTCTCTTTATCGCTGCTCACCTGTAGTTCTGCTACCTTCCTGCCTGTTACATCATATATCCGCAGGGTATGGCCTTTTGCATGCTCTATGGTTACCTGGTGGTGTGCGGGGTTAGGGTATAGCTTGCAGTGTTTTTCTGTAGTTTGTGGTATGCCGAGGGTAGGGTCATATACCATCCGTACTCTGTGATTAAAATAATCGGCAATGTAAATAGTGCCATTCGTATCAACCTTCACATCTGTACACCAGATGTTGGCACTTGTTGCCGGTCCTCCATCGCCCGAGAAATCTTTTACACCAACCCCAGCTATAGTAGTGATTATATTAGTAACGCCATCTATTTTTCTGACAACTGCATCTTCATACTGTGCAATAAAAATATCATCATGCTTATCTACAAAAATTCCTGCGGGTTGATTGAGTATGGCTCCTGCAGCGTTCAGTCCATCACCCGAATATCCGGGGTTACCATTCCCGGTGATCGTACTGATGATACCAGTGGATGCTGACACTTTACGGACCGCATGGTTCCACTGGTCGCTAATGAGCAGGTCTCCGGCACTGTTGCATGCCACTCGTACAGGCGAATTTAGTTTTGCATTTGTTGCATTCCCTCCGTCGCCACTATACCCTGCTGTCCCTGTTCCGGCTACATTCGTGATGATACCCGAATGCACATTTACCTTTCTCACTTTGTTATTGTCATAGTCAGCTATATAGAGATTACCTACAACATCTAAACATATCCCGCTTGGGTTTCTTAACCTTGCAAGCGTTGCTAACCCGCCATCGCCAGTTGATCCTGCAACACCGGTACCGGCAACCGTTGTGATGATGCCGGTGGATGCAGATACTTTTCTTATTCTATGGTTTGCTGCATCTGCTATATATAAGTTCCCTGCAGTATCTGCAAATACAGCTTCAGGAATGCATAGCTGGCTATTGGTGGCTGGCATATTATCCCCCGAAAAGCCCGATATGCCATTCCCGGCAACAGTGGAGATGACCCCCGTCGATAAAACAATCTTCCGTATCCGGCAACCAAATCCTTCAGCAACATATAAGTTCCCAAAATTATCTAAGCATATTCCTTCCGGTAAGTTGAGTTTAGCA
>CAYZKL010000009.1:55795-62590 GCA_964478855.1 uncultured Flavipsychrobacter sp. | reverse complement strand
GACTATGCGGCCATCCTCTACATCACGCCCAATCACCTCAATGCCCTGTGCAAAGATCTGTTGGGCCGCCCTGCCGGCGAGGTCATCCGCGACAGGATACTGCTCGAGGCAAAACGGCTGCTCGTCAATGCCGGCCTCAGCATCTCCGAGATAGGCTCCGGGCTTAGCTTTGCCGATAGTTCGCACTTTACTAAGTTCTTTAAGAAATACACCAATACCACCCCCGAAGAGTTCAGGAAAGCATCCTTCGGTAACCAATAAAAAGCAGATATTATGTGTGCAGTAAATACAGAAAGTAAGCCGTCATTGATTAAGAGCGTATTCACCGCCAGGTGCCCGCGTTGCAGGCAGGGTAGCCTGTTCACTTACCCCAATCCTTACCATCTCTCCACCACCATGCGCATGCCTGAGCATTGCCCCGTCTGCGGTCAGCAATACGAGCTGCAGACCGGCTTCTTCTTCGGCACCGGCTTAGTCAGTTATGCGCTCTCTGTTATGGTGCTGGCTATCATATTCACAGCATGGGCCATGCTTATCGGCTTTTCTATCCGCGACAACAGTGTCTTTTGGTGTCTCGGTATCAGTACCGGCTTCCTTGTTGCCATACAGCCCTTACTACAGCGCCTTGCCCGCTCCATATGGATCACCTTCTTCGTCCGTTACGACAAGAACTGGCGCAATAGAATTTTGGTATAGCCGGTATGTTCGCATAAGCGTGAAACACATTATATTGCATTTTAAATTTGTAACAATAATGGCATCATACGAACAGATATTTAAGAACAACGAAGATTGGATAGCTAAGATGAAGGAGAACGATGCAGACTTCTTCGTCAAGCTCTCCCGCGATCAGCATCCCGACTACCTCTACATAGGTTGCTCTGATAGCCGCGTGCCGGCCAACGAGATCACGGGCCTGGAGCCCGGCGAGGTATTCGTTCACCGCAACGTAGCTAACCTAGTCAACAATACCGACCTTAACATCATGTCCACCATCAACTATGCCGTGCGTCATCTCAAGGTCAAGCACATCATAGTATGCGGCCATTACAACTGTGGTGGTGTTAAGGCGGCTATGACCCCTGTGGATCTCGGTATCCTTAACCCCTGGCTTCGCGGCATCCGCGATGTGTATCGCCTCCATAAGGATGAGCTGAACGCAATAGCAGATGAGCATGCCCGCTACGATCGCCTCGTAGAGCTGAACGTACTGGAGCAGTGTACCAACATCATCAAAACAGCAGCGGTTCAGCAGTCTTACGTCGCTAATCAGTTCCCTGTGGTACACGGCTGGGTCTTCGATCTCAAGACCGGCATCCTCAAAGACCTCAACATCAACTTCACACACATACTTGCTGATATACAGCAGATATACAACCTTACCGGCCATTAATCTCGGTAAGTAGCTATAAAGCAAAAGTCCATCACGATATGCTCGTGATGGACTTTTAAAAGTATTGGTAATGGCTTATTCGCCTATTACTTCAAATTCAATTTCAACGATGTTCTCTTTGCCGAAATCGATGCTTGCTTTGTGTGTACCTGCTTCCTTCACATCATCAACGATGGAGATACGGCGACGGTCAATTTCATAGCCTTTCTGCTCGCGGATAGCACGTGCTATCTGTATTGCAGTTACAGAACCGAAGATCTTGCCGCTAACACCGATCTTAGCACCAACCTTTACAGGAGATGATTTCAATACAGCGGTAACATTGGCTATTTCAGCCATCAGCTTATCTTCTTTCTTCTGCAATTGCTTGCGGCGCTCTTCCATTATTTTAGTGTTGGATGAGCTGGCTTCTATAGCGTACTTCTGTGGGATGAGGTAATTACGGGCGTATCCCGGTTTTACTTCAACCATTTCGTGGGCTGCGCCCAGGTTATCAACGTCTTTTATAAGAATTACTTGCATGATTGTTTACTTTAGAAGGTCAGTAACATATGGTAAAATAGCCATCTGGCGGGCCTTTTTGATCGCCTGTGATACCTTGCGCTGGAATTTCAGGGAGTTGCCCGAAATACGGCGTGGTAACATTTTGCCTTGTTCGTTAAGGAATTTCTTCAGGAATTCACCGTCTTTGTAATCTACATAACGGATACCCATTTTCTTGAAACGACAGTATTTCTTCTGACGCTTTTCCACGCGCTGTGACGTAAGGAATTTTATTTCGTTTTGCTTTGCCATTGTTCGTGTTTTTAAGCGGTTTCTACAGCGTTTTTGTTACGTTTTCTCGTGTTGTACGCCTGAGCGAATTTGTCAAGACGAGTGATCATATGACGGATGATGTTCTCATCACGGTTCATCTGGATCTCCAGCTTAGCGTTGGTATCTGCTGGTGCAGTGTACTCCAGCAAATAGTAAAGGCCGGTTGTCTTTTTCTGTATCGGATAAGCTAAAGAGCGTAAGCCCCATGCGTCCTGGTGAACGATCGTTCCACCATTTTCTTTGATGAAGTCCTGGAACTTCTTCTGAGCGTTTTTGTAATCCTCTTCCGCCAGTACAGGGGTGAAGATCACCATCAGCTCGTAATTCTGAAGGTTGTCTTTTGTTGCCATAATATGTTTTAAAAAAGTGAATCCAATTGCCTGGCTGGAACATCGGTTACCGTTTCAAAGCGAAACACAAAGCTGGCACTGTGCCGGAACCCTGTATCACAACTCATCCGGGTAGCCAGACAAATTTGGGATTGCAAAAGTATAGAATAATATCATGTAATCCAAAATAATCATTAACTAAATGAATAGCCTGAATAAGCTGTTGATAAGTATAATGCGTTTTTTGTTATACTAAGCCTGTGTGGCATTACTTTTATGGCAATATAATAACAGTAAATGCGTTATCTATATGGAACCTATAAGCAATTATATGAAAGAACCGCAGATGCCCGATCAGTATAGGCCAAATATCATACGTCGGCTATTAACGAGGCTAAGTGATCGTATTAAAAGCCTTTTTGAGCCGGAGGAAGTAGAGGTAACCTTCGAGGTAAAGGGTAATCATATCAATTACACCTACACCAAGGTAGAGCACAAGAAGGTAGCTTAAACCTAACTCAGGAACGTAACAATGTAATATACTATTGCGGCAAGCAATCCGCTTACAGGTATTGTCAGCACCCATGCCCACAATATATTAATGGTTACTCCCCACCGCACTGCAGACAAACGCTTTGTGGCACCTACACCTATAATTGAGCCGGTGATGGTATGTGTGGTACTTACCGGTATTTTCAGGTTCTCAGTCAGAAACAATGTTATCGCACCAGCCGTTTCTGCCGCCACACCTTCAAACGGGGTTACTTTGGTGATACGGGTACCCATCGTTTTTATGATCTTCCATCCGCCGCTCATGGTACCCAGGGCTATTGCCGAGTAACAGGCAAGCGGCACCCATACCGGCATTTGTGTAATATCACTGATACGATGGTCGCATATCAGCGCTACGGTAATGATACCCATTACCTTCTGTGCATCATTACCACCATGCCCTATACTGAATGCAGCAGAGGAAATGAGCTGAAAACGCTTCAGGTACATGGTAGATCGGGTGGCATTGAGAGAGCCCAGGATCATAGTAAAGATGCTCATTGCAACAAGTATCAGTGAAAGCAATATCCACTTGAAGTTTTTATTGTAGAAGATAACATCAACGTAATAATTACCTACTGAGGTCTTAAACTTTGAGGCATCGGTTTCCATCACACTGAACAGGGTAATGGCTACTATAGCAATTATTGCAATCGAGATGATCTTTGGTATAGGCCCCTTTCGAAAAGAGTAAATAAACCAGAGTGAGATGATAAATGCTATAAGCATTCCTATCATTGGCGCCAATACTATGAAGCTTACTGTCTTCAGAATAGGTTCCGAATTCACCGAATGAAAACCCGCATGCGCAATAGCTGCACCTGCAAAGCCACCTATAAGCGTATGTGATGAGCTGGACGGTATACCAAACCACCAGGTAAGAAGGTTCCATGATATGGCAGCTATAAGCCCCGACATGATTACCGGCAATGTGATAAATTCTACTTTTACTGTTTTAGCTATGGTATTAGCAACGCCATGATCTTTAAAAATAAAGAATGCAACAAAATTGAACATTGCTGCCCATACCACCGCCTGGAATGGTGTTAGCACTTTGGTTGACACAATTGTGGCTATAGAGTTTGCCGCATCATGAAAGCCATTGATGTAATCAAATACCAGCGCCAATACCAGGATCGTAATAAGAAGAACCGACATAGAAGCTGGTTATGAGTATTTGATAATTATTGATTCTACAACATTTGCTGCGTCTTCGCACTTGTCAGTTACGGTTTCCAGCATCTGGTAGATGTCTTTTTGCTTAATGAGTTCAACTGCGGTAATATTAGAAGAGAACAGTTTAAGCATAGTGCTGTCCAGCAGGTCATCTGCATCATTTTCCAGGCTGTTTACCTGTACACATGCCGCTGTAATAGCGCGTAGGTCCTTCATATCGCGCAAGCCGTACACACTTGTATTTATAGCAGCTATTGATTTGGATATTATTTCCGCAAATGCCGGCAGAGTATTGTATTCGTCATTGATCTGGTAGTTAACTATTCGCTTTGCGGCACCCCATATATAGTCCGCAATATCATCTAGCGATGTAGCTAAGTAGTGAATGTCCTCTCGATCAAAAGGAGTAATGAAGTTACGCCCCAGTTCTATGAAGATGCGATGCGTTATCTCATCATTTTTATGTTCTATTTCCTCCAGCGTCCTCAGCATCTCGTCTCTTTTAGACAGGTCTTTTTCCTGTAGCGCATTCCTGAAAATGCTGCCCATGTTTACAAGAGAAGTAGCTACTTCTTCAAATAATCCGTAAAATATGCGATCCTTTGGCAGGAAAAACTTCAATACTGAATCGAATGACATAACAATTTCTTAATATAAAATTAACATCGCAAAGCTATTCGCTAAAATCGGGCTTTAAAAATGGTAATGAAGACTTAATAATTTCTTAACATTGGGATCCGCTAATGGTGTAACACAAAAAAAATCCTCGCAGTTGTTACTGCGAGGATTTTGTATATAAAACTAAAATCTATCGTATCAAGGTCACATTGCCACGTCGTGTTATGCCTGCGCCTCGGTTGGTCGTAGCATCCACTTCATAGACATACACACCAAAAGGTTGCGGTTTGTCATTGTACGTGCCATCCCAGCCTTCATTAATGTTTGTTGTTTCAAATACTTTTACACCCCATCTGTCATAGATACGGAAGTAGTTAATAGAAGCCAGGCCAAACTTAATTACTGAGAAAACGTTATTAATGCTTGCGCCGGGTGTAAATGCATTCGGCATAGCGATCTCAGTGATCGATTTTACCCTGATTACTATAGAGTCAGTTGTGGTACAGCCCCAGTCAGTAGTAGCTTTCACATAATACTTGGTGTTTACATACGGAGTTACAATAGGATTTGCAACTAATGTATCACTTATAGCTACCTGTGGCGTCCATGAGAAGTAGGTACAGTTTGTCTGTGTTGGGATTTCGTACGATTCGCCTGTAAATATGGTAACTGAATCACCAAGATAAACAACAGCGTCAGGGTGGACTACAACGCTCGCGTACGATGTATCATGACATCCCCACTGTGTTGTAGAGATCAGGGTATAGCTTTGTGTGGTTATAGGGTGTACCCATGGCGAGCGGACTGTTGAATCATCAAGGTATATACCCGGTGTCCAATTACTGGCTGCAATAATTACACCCTTGATGTTGCCGGAATCAGTAATGTAAGGCATCAGTTGTACGGAATCACCCGGGCATAAGTGATGTGGAGGTAATATAAGACTATCGTAATTTGCCGGATGTACATACAGCAGAGTTGAGTCTGTACCCACACAGCCGCCCGGTGTACTTACAGTAACAATGATATTGGTAGTATCACCTGCGGTAAATACAACAGATTGTTTTGTTGAATCATCAAGAGAAATTCCGGGGCTCCAACTGAAACTATACAGATCATAATCGGCAGGAGAAACGGAAGCAAAAAGATGAACAGTATCAAATTTGCATACGTGCCTGTTCTGGCCTACAGAAACGATAGGATTTGGCTGAACATCAATATAGAATGAGTCATGATTGTCAGGGCAACCAGGATATCTTGTCGTTAGTACATACCATGACGAGGTATCTGGAGTAATAGCCGGTGAAGGTAAAGTAGCCAAAGGAATTCCTGCTGTAGGGGTCCATTGGTAGCTTATAATAGCATTTACCGTTACTCTTGGTTTTACAGTAGCTCCTTTACAAATAACCGTATCGGGACTTAACAATGTAACTGTATCAAATACTATAAGTACGTTTATGCTGTCCGCCCGTGTACAGCCCGTATCGGTCACTTGCACCCAATAACTACCTGTTGTATTCACAAGAAGGGAGGCTGTAGTGCTAAGTGTATTCCACAAATAAGTATAACCTGCATCAAACGCAGGTGTAAGGATCACCGGAGCACCTTTACAACTTGCTATATCCGGCCCGAGTGAAGGATTTGGCACCCGTGATTTGTGAACATAAATCGTATCACGGCCAACACACATACCGCTATCTGAGATGACAGAATATAGTCCGGTAGTATAAACTCTGATAGTGGCCGAAGTATCGCCTGTATTCCAAAGATGTGTTAGGCCCGGAGCTCCGTTTAAGGTGATCGTATCTCCGGCACAAATGTTTGTATCTATACCAAGATTAACAGCTACAGGTGTCTTCACGACATGTATCGTATCAGAAGCAGCACATGCAAACTGTCTTGAAACAGTTA
>CAYZKL010000009.1:52278-55785 GCA_964478855.1 uncultured Flavipsychrobacter sp. | reverse complement strand
TTGCCGGCAATGCCTGCCGCAGGGAATACTGTTATTGTGTGATCAACTGTATTACCGTTACTCCATGCGTAATCTCTGGCAATTGTCATAGGCGAGGGAGCAATAGTAATGGAATCAGCACAGATCGTAGTGTCATTACCTAACGAAAAAGGTGCTGCATATGGATTGAAAGTATTTAATGCAGTGCGCTCAACGGTGGTGATCTGCTTGTCATAGATTGCGATGTCATCTATTTTACCTACGAACGGATCTGTAAGTGTATTATAGTCCATACCTACCTGGAATACGGTGGTCATAGGAATAAACGCCGAGATAAAGAATCCAGCAGATACATTATCAATGTAAAAATTATAAGTATTGCCATTCTTTATTAAAACAAGTTGATGCCACTGATTAAGTGTTATCGGCGTACTTAGGTATTGTGAAATTCCACCAAACACCACTGCTACATTACTACCAGGTGTGCCTATTGTACCATTATTCATTACAAAACCAAATCCGTTTACATTGTTACGCCCGTTATAAATGATAACCGAAGACTGATTTGTGTAAGCGTTTATCCAGCAGGAATAGCTAAAGTCACCAGAGATACCGCTATTCGGGAAGAACGTGGTATAATTCATCATGGTGTTAGCTCCATTGAATTCAAATGCTGAATTTGGAATGCCAAACCTATCAGTAGTGGGGATAGCCGGTATTGTTCCGGGGTTACTATTCAATAAATGGCGAGTATTCCCGCTATGGTCGTTTGTGTCATTACAAAAGGGATACCAACCAAGTAAACCGCCAAGAGCTGTTGTTGATGGTAACGGATTTACATCCACTCTCTTAGTAGCTCTGCAGCCTGTAGGTAAGGTATAATAAATGCTAACTACACCTGATGGCGCAGCACCGGTAACCAGCCCTGAGGTAGGGTGTACTGTTGCATAAGAAGGTAATTCACTGCTCCATGCACCCCCTGATGTAGCATCGGATAAAAGTAATGTAAGACCATTATAGACGATGTTGTTCCCTCCTATCGGAGCAGGCAATGGATTTACAGTAACCGGTATAGATGTTGTGCAACCTGTAGACAGCGTGTATGTTATGTTTGTAAAGCCTGCGGTTATACTTGTTACACGCCCTGAAAGTGAGCCGACTGTTGCTACCGCAGGGTTACTGCTGGTCCAAAGGCCACCACCCGGAGATGCAAGCGACGTCCAATCACCGGCACATACGGTAGTAACACCTGTAATTGGTGCCGGAAGAGGGTTTACTAAGAAAGTTGTGGTCACATTGCTCACTCCAACTGTATAAGTTATTGTGGTTGTGCCTGCAGAAACTCCAGTTACAACTCCGGTAAACATATTTACGGTAGCTATCGCAGGTGTGCTGCTCGTCCATACGCCACCTGGAGTGCCATTACTTAGGGCAGATGTAGATCCTGCACAGGCGATAGGGGTTCCAGTTATTGCCGGAAGCTGTGCAAACAGGTCATTATTTATAAAAAACAGAACACTTAGTAACAGTAATAATCGTTTCATAGACTATGCATCAAAAAAGTATAAAAATACAAATACAAATATAGAAAAATTAAGGGCAAATTCTAACGTTTTTATTTAAATCATATATGTAATCCCCTATCAGAAAAAATAGTTAGATTATATAAACAGATATAGCAGCATTATTTATCACATAATAATTGCGCTGCATTAATAAAGACGAGCTACAATGCGGCAAGGTTGGTGGAATATTTGTATTTATTTAAATACAAAAGGTCTTTCGGCAGTATGCGTAAATTCATTCCATATTTCCTGCACTATATCAGCGGCCGGCTTTATTTCATTGATAATACTGCTAACCTGGCCAATTTCCAGTTCTCCTTCCACAGTGTCTCCTTCAAACATCCCCTTTTTAGCTCTTGCACGGCCTAAAAGTGTTTCCAGTTCTTCAGTAGTGGCTCCTTTGCTTTCAGCATCAGCTACTTTTTTGTAAAAATCATTTTTCATGAGTCTTACAGGAGTTAGTTTTTTTAATGTAACAATGGTATCTCCTTCGTTTGCGGCTACTATAGCATTTTTAAATGCATCATCGCTCGATGCCTCAGGAGTGCAAACGAACCTGCTGCCTACCTGCACTCCTTCGGCTCCAAGTGCCATCATAGCAAACATGGCCCTGCCAGTAGCTATACCACCCGCAGCTATAAGGGGTATATTAATGCTTTGCCTTACAGCGGGTATAAGGCAAAGTGTGGTCGTTTCTTCCCTGCCGTTATGTCCGCCTGCTTCAAATCCCTCTGCAACTACAGCATCGACTCCGGCATCCTCGCACTTTTTTGCAAACTTGGCACTTGACACTACATGAACTACAATGATACCATGTTCTTTGAGTTTAGCGGTCCATGTTTTAGGATTGCCTGCCGAAGTGAACACAATCGGTACTTTTTCCTCTATGATATGAGCTATGTGTTTATCAATATCAGGATATAATAGCGGCAGATTTACGGCGAATGGCTTATTCGTAGCTTGTTTACACTTTTGAATGTGCTCTTTCAGAACATCAGGGTACATACTGCCAGCACCAATGATACCTAGCCCGCCGGCATTGCTCACTGCAGATGCCAATCGCCAGCCGGACGCCCATATCATACCTGCCTGGATGATGGGGTATTGAATTCCAAATAATCGGGTAACACGGTTATCAAAACCGTTAGCAGTAAATTTTCCTTCAAAAAGCATATTCCTCTTATTAGATCAGGGAATCAATAATAATGCCTTTTTCCGGAATCATCAAACCTTCTTATTTACTTTCTAAACGAACTACCGGTACGATCATTTCCTCAAGAGAAATGCCGCCATGCTGGAAGGTATTTTTATAATAGTTCACAAAGTGGTTGTAGTTATTAGGATAGCAAAGGAAAACGTCTTCTTTTGCAAAAATGAAAGTAGAGCTGACATTCGGCCGTGGCAAGCCTGCAAACTTAGGGTCGCGGAATGCAAGAACATCCTTTTCTTCATACTGTAAGTTGCGGCCATGTTTGTAGCGCAGGTTGGTAGTTGTTGCCCTGTCGCCTATGCACTTGCTCGGGTTTTTTACCCGCACACTGCCATGATCCGTTGTAAGCAATACCTGTATTCCCTTATCAGCTATTTTCTTCAATGCTCTGAACAGTGGTGAATGTTCAAACCAGCTGACAGCCAATGAGCGGTAAGACACCTCATCTCCGGCCAGTTCTTTAAGCACTTCCATTTCTGTACGTGCATGAGACAGCATATCCACAAAGTTGTAAACGATCACAGTAAGATCGTTAGACATGTAGTTGTGAATATTATCTTCCATTGTTTTGGCGTCATCATTATTCGTGATCTTGATGTACTGCCATTTCAACTTGTCTAATTTCAGGTGTTTCAGCTGGTTGCTCAGAAAGCTTTGTTCATAAAGGTTTTTGCCCCCTTCTTCATCATCATTTTTCCACTCCAGCGGAAAATGTGCTTCTATATCTATAGGCAACATCCCTGCAAACAGTGC
>CAYZKL010000009.1:43673-52268 GCA_964478855.1 uncultured Flavipsychrobacter sp. | reverse complement strand
GTTTTTAAGTGAATGTTGTTTCGCTTGAATTGCTCATTCAGAAAGAATTCTTCATGTAAGTTTTTGCCGGCATTTTCATCATCATAAAACCATTTTTCAGGATATTTTTTATCAATATCCAGCGGCATTAATCCCGAAAAAATAGCATTTCTTGAATATTGAGTAGTCGTAGGTAATATGCTGTAAAAAAGGTCATCCTCTACTATGCGAAAGGCTTCTGTGATAATTGGTTGAAATGCTTTCCAGTGGTCCAGGCGCAGGTTATCTATCACAACCAGGAAGGTAGGCTTGCCTTGTGCCAGGTGTGGGGCTATCTTTTTTTCAAATACCTGGTGAGAGAGTAATGGGCCAGAGGCTCCTTTATCCTTTATCCAGTTGGCGTAGTTCTTAGAAATAAATTTGAAGAATTCAGTATTGGCCTCTGCTTTCTGAGATTGTAGTATTTCCAGCATTTCTTCGCTGTCGCTTTTGCTGATCTCCAGTTCCCAGTACACCAGCTTTTTATACAGTTCCTTCCACTCTTCGTGGTTAGGATTGTTACTCAATGCCATGAACAGGTTGCGGAAATCCTGCTGGTATGCCGTAGTGGTTTTCTCTGAAACAAGTCGCTTACTATCTATTATTTTTTTCAGGGAAAGCAGCACCTGGTTTGGGTTTACCGGTTTTATCAGGTAGTCTGATATCTGGCCACCGATAGCTTCTTCCATTATATTTTCTGCTTCGTTCTTAGTGATCATCACTACCGGTAGCAGTGGGTGTAATTCTTTTATTTTTGTCAGCGTTTCCAGCCCCGTCAATCCAGGCATACTCTCATCCAGCAACACTACATCTACCATCTTATCCTTGAGCAATTCCAGTGCGTCATAACCATTGGTGAGCGGCGTTACTTCATACCCTTTATTTTTCAGGAAGAGTATCTGTGATTTCAATGAATCTATCTCGTCATCTACCCATAGTATTTCGCCTTGTGTGTTCATGTAGCTGGTTTTATAATTGTGATAAAATTATTACAATTTGTATTCTCTTTATATTTTATAATTCAGTTTAACGCAAATTTGGCACAACGTATTATTTGGAATAACGTGTATAACCATTTAGTATTGCATCAGTAATGTTAAAGATCATGCCCTCAACCATAACCATTAGAAAAGCAACTGTAGAGGACTGTCCTCGGATGCTGGAACTGATCAATGAACTGGCCGTATATGAGCGAGCTCCGGAGGAGGTAACAGTGACCATGCCGCACTTCCGGGAGAGTGGTTTTGGTGCAAATCCGGTTTGGTGGGCTTTTGTGGCTGAAGAGAATCATGTTGTACTTGGCTTTGCGCTATATTATATTCGCTATTCCACATGGAAGGGCCAAAAGATGTATCTCGAAGATATTTTGGTAACTGAACAAGCGCGTGGTAAAGGACTTGGAGGTATGCTCATGAATGCCCTGATACAAGAAGCAAAAGAGAAAAAACTGAATGGTATGACATGGCAGGTGCTTAACTGGAATGAGCCTGCAATAAATTTCTACAAGAAATACAATACACGGTTTGATGAAGAATGGACCAACGCGATGTTGGATTTCTAATAGGTCTTGATCAGGTCATTATCCATGAACGATGGGCATCTGTATGTGGTAAAGTGCCATGATACACTCAATAGTACCAGCATATACTGATCAAAGCTGCTCGTGTTGCCACGTTGCTTTCCCGGGCGGCCCAAAGGCGTAGTTAACCCGGTTTCAGGTGAGCGGTCCTGCAATTGATAAGCCACAGAGGTACTCGGAAATTTTGATGATCCTACATAGGTCGTACTTACATCATCCAGGTAGTCGGTCCTTGTCAGCCTGTCGGCAAGTTCCAGCGTCAGGTTCACACCACCTTTCACCCATACCTTTACACCGATACCAATGGGTACGCAAACACCTACATTGGTATATTTTCTATTGGCAAACCCTGAAAACTGCCCTTCTGTACCTAACGGGCGAAGAAAGTATTTTGTTCCGTTAAGTTCAGTATATGGATCGTAGTAAAATGCGCCTATGCCACCGGTAAGAAAAGGCGTGAACCTGTGATAGGGATCACCCGTCACAAAGCGAAAGAAATTAAATTCAGCCTGCATGGCTACTTCGTACACATCACTTTTAAAGTTCAGATTACGCTCTTTCTGATACGGTGCAGTATTGTATTTATCGTCATATGCCACACTCGTATAGTTAGCCAGCAGCTTAACAGAAATGAATTGGTTAAGATGCTTACGGGCATATATGCCACCAGCTGCGGAAAGTGTATTAAGGCCGCGTTTTTCATTCAGGTCTCCGAAATATTGGGAGCCGCCTATTGCAATACCGACCTCCGTTGAAGTAAAATAGGTCTGTGCTCCGGCATTGATGTATGCAGGCAGTAAGAACAATAAAGTAAGTATCGCGGAAATCCTGCGCATATTATTTATAACCGAACGGCAAAAGTAATTATTTATTGTATGCGGGTCGTAAAAGATGTCACAGCCCTTATTTTTTCACCTCCATGATGATATCTGATTGCTCGTTGGCGCGGGTAATGATCACTTTAGTGTGTTCTTTTTCAGATTCCTTCAGGAGTTCCAGGTAAGCAGGCTTGGCATCTTTTGATAATTTGTAAAACCTTGCTGATTGAAGGAATGTGACCCTGATGAAATTTTCATTGGTGTTTGCAGGGCGTATTGCAGCAACGGTCATCGTAGTTTCCACATTCTGTTTTTTTGTTTTCTGTTTTTTCCCGGCAAGGCAAGACTGGGTAGTAATAGCTAAAAGCAGTAAACTCAGCATACACATTCTGTATGCTGAGTTTACAAATAATTTATGAAGCATATTTTTTATGGGCATGATATCAGTGGGCTGTAACCTATTAGTGTGCTATTAGTAGCAGCATATGCAGGATCAGTATCAAAAGTCAGGCCTGAATAGCTCGTAGGGCTATAAGAGCTTGTAGGTTGAATATTGATCATAGAAACTTTTGGGGTACTGGAGCATGCAGGATTTTCCTGGGCATGCAACCATACGGACAGAAGTACAGGCTGATTGAACATTGCCGGATCAAATACATATGCCTTTGTGCCGGTCGGTGTTTTCACATTTACCAATGGTGCTACGTGATACCACCAGTTGATGCAGCATCCGCCCCATTTCTGAGCCTGCACGCTTAGCTCATCCGAACCTGAATTAGCAAAACTGAATATCTTATGTGTGGTGTAGTGATATTTATTATTAATGATCCAGCACATTTTGTGTGCGCGTGCATAGCATCCGTCCTGGCAATACTGGAAAGAGATACACTGATCAATAGTGTAAGGGCCGGGTACAGCGCAGCATTGGTGTGTTATGTAGTTGAACATCATTTGCGCGGTAGCAAAGTCTGGTATTACATTGGTCAGGCCCGGTGTCGTAGTGTTCAGTCCGGCTATACCCATTGCATCATTTACCTGGTCAGGGGCAGTATTGTCTGTTATATTCATTGCATATCCCGTTGCCGTGCTTGCTGGTCTTGCGTTGCGGCTTATTGCATCCATCGATACATTATTGGTACGCAGTATCGTCGCTTTCCATGGGTCTATCGTCACGCTGATCGTTCTGTTTGCCTGGAATGCTTCCTTAAGTGTAGCGATCAGAGTAGCATCACTTATTGTAAATAGCTGTGCCAGTTGCAGGAACATTACTTGCGTTCTGCCATCCGCTGCCTGGCGTATGTTTGCTATGTTCACTATTCGTGTCTGTGATGCATTCTGCTGTTCAGGTGCATTTGCCACCTTTGCCACTTCAGCAACCGTTGTATTATCAGCAGTTTCATGCTTTACAGTGCTGGTACTTTTATTACAGGAATGTGCAAATGTGAGCACACCGGCTATAGCCAATGAATAGCAAAGTGCCTGTAGCCGGTTGGTTTTGGTAAATATCTTTTTCATTGTGTGTGTTTGAATATGCTATAAATGACATTCAGAAATGCCATGTTATTGAATAGTAATCACACAAAGTACATATTTTTTTATTCTCCACCCAAAATAAATTTAGTATGAAGTGATTTATCGAATTAGCGCAATATGTTTAATAATATTTCCTAACTTTCCATGTTATAGGATCATATTTACTTAATAATCAACGAAGCATGAAACGCTTATTTCTTATACTTACCGCCTTATTATGTGCAAATGTGCTGTTTGCGCAAGCTGTCTCAAATACTACCGTTGTCAAAGCTCGGCATACGCAAATGGTAAATGCTTTACTGCAACAGCGTTCTGAAATGATGCCGGCCTTCAAAACTACCAGTGTTGCTCCTACTGAACGAGTTATCGCTATCAGCCATCGTTTTAATACGTTATCATCTCTCGTTGATTCAGTTAATTTCAGGTATTCATCTTACAGGGCATCCACTTACGATTACAATATGATGCTGTATCCATATAATTATCCTTACAACTCTTCTCCCATGTTCAATTATGCTGGTGTTGCTACAAAACCCCAGGTACTGTTCGATACTATGATGCACTGGGAAGTAAACCCTAATACATTAGTATATGGTCCGTATGAATCCGGATATGCTACTTATAATAGTAAGCAGTGTATGACAGGTTACAAAAGCCTTTATGCCGATTCGCCTATCTATACCAACATGATCTTCATCAATAAGTTTAATGCTGCAAACAATATAGATACTGGTCTATGGTTCAATTTTCATACCGGCGTTTCTGATAGCGCATTCAAGCAATTCTTTAAATACAATACTGCTAATAAGATCATCGCAGACAGTATCTATGAACTACACCTCGGTGTTTGGCGCATAGTTTCCAAGTCTTATTATACTTACGATGGTGCAAATGACCTCGTAACAATAGACAATTATTCCAATACCACTGATACCAGCTTCCTGCTGCCATTGGTGGAACAACTCAAATACACAAATACGTACGATGCATCACATAGGTTACTTACAGTAAAAGCAGATTATTTCGATGGTGCTACGCTTGCACCTTATGTAAAAGATACTTTCGCTTATACCGGTACTATGTCTTACCATACAGCATGGAGGCAGCACCAGTGGGATGCGATCAATATGTATTGGGCGCCAATGTTCAATATGACAAAAAAAATAACAGCAGGCCTGCCTGATACAATATATACACAGGGTTTCGACAGCCTGCTCAACTCATGGGTACCACAAACAAAGCAAGTGGTCAGTTATAATAGCTTCAAAGATCCTGATACGATGTGGGAGTTCCAATTCAATTTTGTGACCTTCCCTACTACTCCTGATTTTACAACTGTGTACTACTATCAGAATTATTATAATAATGTAGCGATACAGGATGTGCCATCTGTTGTGGGTGCAATGCAGGCCTATCCTAACCCAGTCAACAATTTGCTCCATATCAGCACTTCTGATATAACAGCAAATACAACTGTTTTTATCACAGTTACAAATATTAGTGGGCAGGTAATGAGCAGGGAAAAAATGAACTGGCAGGGAAATGCTGATATCTCAATGAATAATTTCATTCCCGGCATATACATGCTCACACTTCAGGGCGAAGGAAAGGCACTGCAACAGGTCGTGGTAAAACAATAATTCCCGGCTTGTATATGATAAGGGCGCAGAGCCCCGTGCTTTTTTGTAAATTTGCATATGCCATCAGTTGTACATACTACCATTAAAAAGGTAAATGCAGAAGGTATCAGTGATGCTACAGATCAGCTTGCTACGGAAGAGCCATTGGAGATAAGGATCGATTATATGGCCGTGTCTAAGCGTGTTCAGCAAAGTATTTCCGTTACCATGCGAACTCCTGGGAATGATGAAGAACTGGCAATAGGTTTTTTATATACAGAGGGTATCATCTCGTCGTTAGCAGATATTATTGACACAAAGCATACCAATAGCAATAAGAATATAGTGTTGGTATCGCTACACGATCATGTCAGCGTAGCTATAAATAAGCTGGAACGCAACTTTTATACTACCTCCAGTTGCGGAGTCTGTGGCAAGGCTTCTATAGAAGCTATACGTACTGTGTGTCCCATTCCCGACTCATTCGATACTTTGCGAATCTCATCTTCTTTGATTTATAGCTTACCTGATATTTTACGAAAACAACAAGCTGTTTTCGAGCATACCGGCGGGCTGCATGGCTGTGCAATATTTGATAGTAATGGTGCATTGATCATGTCAAGGGAAGACGTAGGCAGGCACAATGCTTTGGATAAACTTATTGGTGCAGCACTCAATGTGCAAATGCTTCCCTTGGATAAGCATATCCTTTTACTTAGCGGCCGTGCCAGTTTCGAGCTTGTGCAAAAGGCAATAATGGCGGGTATAAAGGTAGTCGCTGCAGTTGGTGCGCCATCAAGCCTGGCCGTTGAGATGGCAGAAGAGTGGGGTATTACCCTCATTGGTTTTTTGAGAGGGGAGCGTTTCAATATTTATTCAGGTGCAGAAAGAATCTTAATTTAGCAGCATGAAGATCAGGATAAAAGGAAATTCTATCAGGGTACGTTTGTCACGTTCAGAAGTGGCAGCTTTTGCCAACGATGGCTATCTCGAGGATAGGACGGATTTTGGGAATAGTGCTTTGGTATATGCACTGCAGAGTACTGAATTACCGGCATTAACAGCAACATTTGTAGATGGCAAAATAACAGTACAGGTTCCTTCTGCTATTGCACTGGAATGGACAGGTACAGATATGGTTGGATTTAGCAATAATGCTGATACCGGGAAATGCACGTTATTTGTACTGGTAGAAAAAGATTTCCAGTGCATAGATAATACACTGGAAGATCAGTCAGATAATTACATCAATCCTAATAAAGTCTGTTGATACTTACTTACGCTCGATGTCTGCTGTTAGCTCCGGCGATGTTATTTTCACCTTTGAATCGTATACACCTATAAGATTACCCTTTTCGTCAATCAGGTATTTCTGAAAGTTCCAGCGTACTTCGCTGTCTTTAAAATTGTTGTATTTCTTTTCTGTCAGCCAGTGATATATCGGCGCCATCTCTTGTCCTTTTACAGATATTTTTGCAGCCATAGGAAATGTCACGCCATAGTTCTTCTGGCAGAAATCTGATATTTCCTGGTCTGTGCCTGGTTCCTGCGCACCAAAGTCATTCGATGGAAATCCTATGATCACCAGCTTGCCTTTATATTTTTCAGATGCCGCCTGCAATTCAGCATACTGTGGGGTATAACCACATTTAGATGCTGTATTCACTATAAGTATTTTTTTGCCTTTATACTTGCCAAGATCTATTTTACCACCTTCCAGGCCGGCAACTTTAAATTCATAAATAGTTGCCGGTACAGTAGCTTTCACCGGGGTGAAGAAGGCAAAGAACTTGAAAAGTATGATGATGCTTAGTGTCATTTGTTTTGTTTTTAGTGTTACAAATATAGTGTTATTCTGCCGCAACCATTAATGGCCGCCAATACTCGAATCATAATCAATACCCTGCTTACGTAGTATTCCTTTTACGCCTATTGCAAACAGCGCCAGGTAGCCGAAACAGAACACAGTTATCCAGTATGAATTATGGATGCCAATGCCCTTAAGGTCTGCAAGTTTTCCCTGTATTGGTGGAATAATAGCACCACCTAATATCATCATGATAAGAAATGCCGAACCTTGGGAGGTGAATTTGCCCAACCCTGCTATCGAAAGTGCAAAGATCGCCGGCCACATAATGGAGCAGAACAGGCCTCCGCTAAGGAATGAATATATGGCTATCTGCCCCGTGGTAAATATCCCTACCAGCATGAAGGTGGCTCCAAGCAATGAGAATATCAGCAGTGTACGGGCCGGTTTATCCTGACCCATATAAAACGCAGCTACAAGCACCAGTACGCAGATGATATACCAGTACAATGCGCTTATGTCATTTTTGGCAATGGCATTTACCCCAAGTACCACGCCAAAAGCAACTACCGGCACTACCAGGAAAAGTATGTTTTTTACAATGGTTGTCGGTTCAAATATTTTTATCGATCCTGTCCAGCGGCCTATCATCAGGCTACCCCAATACATTGAAATAAATGGTGCAACTTGTGTTACAGTATAACCTCCGAATTCAGGCTGGCTCACCAGTGCGCCAAGATTACTCTGTATTGATACTTCTACGCCTACGTAGGTAAATATCGCCAGCATACCCAGTATCAGCTGGGGGTACTTCATCGCGCCCCATCCCGTACTTTTTCTTTGTGCACTGAATAGTGCAAATAGTAGGGATGCAAAGATCACCACAAGGCCACCAAGTAGCCAGTACATTCTTTTCATTTCCACATCGCCATCAGGTACCTCACCTGGCAAAACCGGTGCATAACTCTGAAACACAGGGAAGAACACACCTATCAGTAATGCGGTCATCACACCTAGTGTTATGATAGCTTTCGGTGAGCTTTCCGTTTCCGTTTCATATTTTCCTGATGGCAGTTTTTTAGAAAAGAAAAACAATGCTGCAGCTATCACGAACAGCGCACCTACACATGCGTATAGTATCGTTACCTTACCTAATCCCAGGGAGTTGATCAGGTTATCATCAGCCTTTGTAGTGCCGAACAACGCTAATGCTACAACTAT
>CAYZKL010000009.1:35828-43512 GCA_964478855.1 uncultured Flavipsychrobacter sp. | reverse complement strand
CCTATCGCAGTACCAAATGAATTGATGGCACCGCCTAATGTGATGCGGTGAGTGCCGGTTTCAGGCGGGCCCAGCAGTGTGGCAAATGGGTTAGCGGCAGTTTGTTGTAATGAAAATCCAAGTGCTACCGCAAATAACCCGATAAGCATACCGGGAAAGGTATTCGCATTTACAGCAAGTATCATCACTACTGCTCCTATTGCAGAGAACAGCAGGCCATAAACAATGCTGTTTTTAAAACCCCATTGCGCCACCACATCTTTATTGAATACCGATGCCAGGAAGTATAATGCGAGTGCCCCCAGGTAATAGGCCAGGTAAAATGCAAAGTCTATTAACTGTGACTGGAACTGGTCAAGATGGAAGTAATGTTTACAAAACGGAATGAATACACCATTGCCTGCCGCAATAAATCCCCAGAAGAAGAATACCGTCACCAATGTTGATAATGCACCCGAATTATTTGCTGCAGGTTTTAATTGTTGGTCTTGTGCCATTACACTTTACTATTTGCAGTAAAATAGTAACTAATCCTGAATTATTGCTCATCACAGCTATTAAATATCGGCAGGCAATGACTTTAATTGATCTTTGTCTGTTGGCTATTTTGTAGTTACTTTGGTGTAATATAAATATGGTATAAAGTAAAATTTTATACAAGAAATGGCAAAACAAAAACAAACGCCTAAAGTAAATCAACCTAAGCCTGCACCACCGGTAATAAACAAACAGGAGCCACCGGTAAATAAGCTGGACAGTAAGACACCATCAGCCAACCTTTTGCTGCTTATACTTGTTGCGGTTGCATTACTGGTCAATGCCCCTACACTCCGGTACGATTATACGCTCGATGACCCGTTCTTTACTAGTGCCAATCCATTGGTAATGAGAGGCACTGAATCTATCCCCGAATTTTTCAAACATGCAGCCTATTACGGTGTATTCGAAAATCACGATGCATCGTATCGCCCTTTGCTACTTATCAGTTTTGCATTAGAAAAGGAGTTTTTCGGGTTCAATCCGGTGGTCAGCCACGGTATAAATTTGTTACTCTTTGCAGCACAGGTCATGGTTTTGTTCCTGCTGATGAAAAGAATCTTTCATAGGGTTTCTGTTTACATACCTTTCTTCATTGTGCTGCTATTTGCGCTGCATCCTATTCATACGGAGGTTGTCGCTAGCGTAAAAAGCAGGGATGAAATAATGGCGGTGCTTTTTGCCGGTATTACCATGCTTCATAGTATGAAGTATATAGATACCAATAAAATTAAGTACCTGGTATTCTCTGCAATTTTCTTTTTTATTGCCCTTATTTCAAAAGAAACCCCTGTCACATTTGTAGCAATAATTCCTATGACCATCTATTTCTTCAGGGATGTAAAACTGAAACAGGTCATTATTGCATGCGTGCCTTTATTGGTTATAGTGTCTGTATATATGATGATGCGTGCTGCCTTTATTGAAAGCGATGGTAAGGAGGTGCGTATACTTGTAAATAATAATGCACTTATGGCTGCCACTAATTATGGCGAGAAACTGGCAACTTTGTTATTCATACAGTTGAAGTACATTATCCTCCTTATTTTTCCTCATCCGCTTTCTTACGATTACTCTTTTAATCAGATACCGATCATCGGTTTCTCCAATGTTAAGGCTATAGCATCCTTCCTGGTCTTAGCGGGTATGCTCGTTTATGCGCTCCTCCGATTGAAGAGCAAGGATGTTTTTGCTTATTGCATCCTCTTTTACCTTGGGTCTATGGTTACCACCTCCAATCTCCTTGTGGATATAGGAGCCACAATGGCTGAGCGTTTTGTTTACACTGCCTCACTAGGCTTTTGCATCGCTTTTGTCTTTCTTTTTGCAAAATTATTTAAATCCGATACGGTCGGCCTCAGCTATCCTACCTCATCAAAACTGTTTTATTTGATCATTCCTGTAGCTGTTTTATATAGTGTGAAGACTGTTGCAAGAAATGAGGCGTGGAAAAACAATTTTGATCTTTATTTGACGGGTGTGGAAACAGCACCCAATAGCTGGCGTGCCCAGTATTTGCTTGGTGCAGAATATACACGTAGAATGAATGGAGAGACGGCACCGGTGCTCAGGAAAGAGTTGTTTGATAATGCACTTACTCATTTAAACAGCAGCCTCGGAGTAATGCAGAATGTAGATGTATGGATATATAAGGCATTCGCTTTCGAGTTTGCCCATGGGTACGATGACTCTGCTATACATTGTTATAAAATGACCCTTGCACTCGACAGCAATGACCACCAGGCAGCAAATAACCTTGGATCGGTTTACCTCCGGAGAAATCAACTGGATGCCGCAATTGCAATACTAAGTAAGGTGGTAGCCAAAGACACGATACATACAGATGCATTAGCAAATCTTGCCGCAGCTTATGGTAATAAAGGAATGTTTAAGGAAGCAGAGAAATACTATATGATGGTTCTGCGCAAAGATCCGGATCCCCCGCAAAATGTGTTGATGAGCGTCAGCAATATTTATAAGTTCATGGGTGATTCAGTAAATGCACCTCGTTACCGTCAGTTATTATTTAATAAGATGTCCCGGAGACAATAACATTGATCAATACTAAAAGAAAAGGTTCCCATTGGGAACCTTTTCTTTTTACGCGATATCGTAGTAACTATCTTACCAGGGTCACTTCGCCCTTAAATGTTTTGTTCTTACCGTTAGGATTGGCAACAATGATAATGTAATTGTACACGCCCATGTCCTGTGGTACGCCGTTAAATGTACCGTCCCAGCCTTGTTTGGCGTCATAGGTATTGCGGTAGATCAGCTGTCCCCAGCGGTTGAATACGCTGAAATCAACAAGCTTGTCATACTTCATATTACCCACCCTGAACACATCATTAAGCCCGTCACCGTTAGGTGTGAATGCTGATGGTACAAACTCGTTGATGTTATAGTCTATAGTAAGAGTAACATCAGCGGTATCGCCACAGCCAAAGATATTCATACCCATCACCGTATAGGTGGTCGTTACCAGCGGTGTTGCTATCGGGCTGTCTATATTCGGGTTGCTTATCGACCCGTCATTAGGTACCCAGATATAAAATTCAGCTCCTGATGCATACAACTGCTCGCTGGTTTCTGCTGCAATCGGGTGGCTTGGCGTCACGTTCTCAAGTACCACAGCAGGATTAATGATTATGTTCTTAGATGCTGGGGTAGGGCAGTTACGATGGCGGATGGTCAGGTAATACATACCTGAATCTGCCATTGTAGTAACATGAATAATTGGGTTCTGTTCGTTCGATGTAAACCCATTAGGTCCTGTCCACTCATAGGTCAGGTTAGGAATATCATCTGTGGCAGTAAGCATTAATGCCTGGCCGCTGCATATCGGGCTGTTGCTGCCAATAATAGGTGCAGGTGGCGCAGCAGGATCAATAAGTGTTACAGGTCCCGCCGTATTGGAAGGGCAGGTAAATGAACTGGCAGTGAAGTTGCCATATGCGCCTGATGATAATCCGGTGATCACTACTTTACCTGCCGTATTCGCGGTAACAGTAGTGGTAATGTTAGTACTGTTGTGTGTATAGGTAATAGTATAGGTTACCCCTGCCAGCAGGCCCGACAAGGTTATTGTACCATCAATACCTAAGCATGTAGACGGATTAGTGAATGTGATATCAGAAATATGAGGGATAGGATGGATCACTGCAAGTGTCGTTGCCGGTGCCGATTCGCAGCCGAGCAGCGTAGCAGTAACACTGTAAGTACCTGCATTGCTGAGCGACGCAGGTGTTATGGTCGGGTTTTGTATGCTTGATGTAAATCCTGCGGGGCCTGACCATGAGTAAGTAACGCCGGTTACTGCATCAGTAGCTGTAAGGTACAATGCTGCACCATCACATATTGGTGAGTTGTTGGCTGCAACCGGTACAGGTGGCGCCGGTGGTAACGATAATATTATTGCCGGGTCAAAATGATTAGATCCGCAGCCAAGTGCGCTGGTTACCCAAAAACCGGAATAGGAACCCGCGGCCAGGCCGGTGATCACTACATCCCCTGCTCCATTGGCTACAATTGTCACAACTACAGTTGTACTTCCTGCCATGTAAGTAACACTGTATGAATCTCCCGGTGTCAATCCATGAAGGGTAATGGTACCATCGCTTGTCTTGCACGTTGTCGGGTTTGTAGAACTCGTACCTGTGATAACAGGTGAAGGATTGATGAGTACGCTCGTTACAACAAAACATCCTGCCGGTGTAATGTAAGAGATGGTTGTCGTGCCTGTGCTTATGCCTGACACTACACCTGATGTCAGACCAATTGTAGCAACCGAAGTATTAGTACTTGTCCATGTGCCGCCGGGTAGCGAGTTATACAGAGTCGATGTAAATCCTTCGCATACGGTTGTACTACCGGTTATAGCAGATGGCAGTGGGTGCACCGTTACAGCCATTGTTGCAAAACATCCGGCCGGTGTCGTAAATCTTATGGTTGCAATGCCGGCTGTTATCCCGGTAATAATGCCGGTTGTTGCACCTGCCGTCGCTATAGTTGGATTGATGCTGCTCCACACTCCCGGTGTGGTTGCATCGCTCAGCGTTATGGCGCTGCCTACGCATACTGATGGTGTACCTGTTATAGCTGCCGGCAATGGGTGCACTGTTACTGAAGTCACTACAAAGCATCCTCCCGTAGTAGTGTAGGTGATTACTGTATTGCCGGCGGCAACTCCTGTTACTACACCGGTTGATACATTTATCGTTGCTGCCGCAGTATTGCTGCTGGTCCATGTACCACCCGGCAGCGCATTGCTCAGTACTGTTGTACTGCCTGCGCAAACTGATGTGATACCGCCTATTGCAGATGGGTTAGGATGCACGGTCACCATCATTGTAGCTACGCATCCGGTAGGTGTGGTATAGTTAATGGCTACTGTACCGGGATTGATACCGGTAACAATCCCTGATAATAATCCTACGGTTGCTATTGTCGGGTTAGCACTGCTCCATGATCCGGAAGGCGTTGCATCGCTAAGTGTTGTTGTATTGCCGGTGCAGATTGATGATATACCTGTCACTGGCGAAAGCGGATTAACGTTCACTGTAGTTGACGCAGAGCATCCCGCCGTTGTGATATAGGAGATAACTGTAGTGCCGGCAGTTAGGCCGGATACAATTCCTGATGAGATACCAATGGTTGCTACTACAGGATTAGTACTCACCCATGAGCCGCCAGGCGCCGCATTTGCAAGGGTAGTAGTATTGCCCTGGCATACGGTTGTAGTACCGGTTATTGCATATATAGGCGCAATGGTCATCACAAATGTGGCAATACATCCCGCTGGTGTTGTATAGCTGATGGTTGTTGTACCTGCTGTTCTTCCGGCCACAGTTCCTGTTAATGCGTCTATTGATCCTGCTGTCGGGTTAGAGCTGCTCCATGCACCGCCCGGTGTAGCATCTGTCAGTGTAGTTGTAGTACCCATACATACCGATGATGATCCTGCTATCGGGTCAAGCGGATAAACAGTTACTGATTTGCTGATAACACATCCAAGGCTTGTCGTGTAAACTATTGTACTGGTACCTGCAGATACACCCACTACTATACCTGTAGATACACTTACGGAAGCTACAGTAGTATTGGTGCTGCTCCATGTACCACCTGCCGTTGCATTACTTAGTGTTGTTGTGCTGCCCTGGCATACTGTTGTGGTTCCGGTAATAGGTGACAGAGGGAATACGGTAACAAAGATGCTCGATACGCACCCGGTGGGTGTTGTATACCTGATGGTAGTAGTTCCGCCCGATACGCCTGTCACTACGCCTGTCACAGGGTCAATAACAGCAATCGCCGGGTTGATGGTGGACCATGTACCACCTGTAACGCTGTTGCTGAGTGTGGTTGTGCTAGCTGCGCATACGGTAGGTACACCTGTTATTGGCACCAGGGGATTTACAGTTAATGTCGTTGTTGTGGTACATCCGCTGGTAGTAGTATAGGTTATGGTCACCGTGCCTGGAGCAAGTCCGGTAACAATACCGCTGGTTATTCCTATTGTTGCTATAGATGGATTACTGCTGGTCCATGTTCCGCCCGGGGTTGCATTGCTCAATGTTGTTGTGGTGCAGATTGATGTTGAACCGGTTATAGGAGACACAGGGCTCACGGTAAAGGTGATCACGTTGGTACATCCTGCTGGTGTGGTATACGTAATGTTGGTTGTACCGTTTGTGATGGCATTGACCACACCTGTTGTAGCATTAATAGTAGCCACAGCTGGATTGGAACTGCTCCACGTTCCACCCGGAGTTGAATTAGTTAAGGTTGTCGTACTTCCTGTACACAGTGTCGTAGCTCCGGTTATCGGCCCTACCGGGTTTACAGTTACCGGTATAGTGCTGATGCAGCCTGCAGGGGTAGTATAGGTGATTGTTACACCACCTCCTGATACTCCTGAAACAATACCTGTAGATAATCCAATAGTGGCTACCGCAGGATTAGAACTGCTCCATGTACCGCCCGGTATTGCGTTGGTCAGAGTCGTGGTACTGCCTTGGCACACAGTTGTTGTACCAGATATCGGCAGAGCTGGATTTATGGTCAGTGCCAGAGTAGCAGTACAGCCTGTGGCAGTAGTATAAGTGATCGTTGTTGTGCCACCTGCCGCTGCGGTTACCAGCCCTGAAGAAATTCCTATCGTTGCTGCCGCCGGATTAGAACTGCTCCATGTGCCGCCCGGAGTGGCGTCACTCATAGTAGCTGTTGTTCCGGTACACATAACTGTAGGCCCTGTTATTGGTGTTATCGGATGCACCGTGATCACCGCTGCTGCAAAGCATCCACCAGTCAATGTATAGAAAATGGTTGTAGTTCCTGCCGTTACCCCGGTTACAATCCCGGTCAGCGATCCTATTGTCGCTACAGACGGAGAGCTGCTTGTCCACGTGCCGCCCGGTGTGGCGTTGGTCAGTGTTATCGTATTCCCCTGGCACACGCTCGTTGGGCCTGCTATGGCTACCGGTGGTGCCAGAACTGTAAAGGTCACCGAACCGATACACCCAAGCGGGGTGATGTAAGAAATGGTGGTTACGCCCACACTCACTGATGTTACAAAGCCGGTAGAAGGATTCACTGTTGCTACTCCAGGGTTGCTGCTGCTCCATGTGCCGCCCGGTGTTGCACAGCTGAGTGCCGATGTGTTGCCGAGGCATATGGTTGTGTTGCCCAGTATCGGTGCCAGTGGGTTTACTGTTATTGTAAATGTAGAATAACAGCCTGATGGCATGGTGTAGGATATGACCGTTGTACCTGGTGATATACCGGTTACCGTACCGGTTGCAGCGCCAATAGTGGCAACCGCCGGCACCGTGCTGGTCCATATACCACCGGGTGTTGGGTTGGTGAGCGTTGTCGTATATCCCTGGCATACGGATAGATTGCCGGATATGGAAGAAAGTAAGTTGATGGTGACGGTAACGGTTGCGGTACAGCCTGCAGGGGTAGTGTAGGTAATGTTTGTAGTACCCACAGCTACGCCCGTTACTACTCCTGTCGATGCATTGATGGTAGCAACGGCAGGGTTACTGCTTACCCAGGTACCTCCCGGTGCTATATTCGTAAGTGTAGAACTGCCCCCTACGCATACGGTAGTTGTGCCCCCTATGGCAGAGATCGGGTTGACGGTAAA
>CAYZKL010000009.1:24612-35818 GCA_964478855.1 uncultured Flavipsychrobacter sp. | reverse complement strand
CAACCAAGTGCATTTTACGTTATCGTAATTACGCCACCTGATACACCACCTAAGATACCGGTAGATGCGTCAATGCTGCCAACAGCAGGGTTACTGCTGCTCCATACACCACCCGGTGTAGCATCGCTCATGGTTGTTGTTGTCCCCTGGCATATTGCTGATGCTCCTGTTATAGGTGCCGTTGGCGATACTACTGTTACTGTTGTGGTCGATCGGCAACCTGTTGGTGTTATATAGGTGATGGTCACATTACCTGCTGCCACACCTGTTACGATACCTGATGAAGAACCTATAGTTGCTGTCGCAGGAATAGCGCTGCTCCATGTACCTCCGCCTATTGAAGCGGCCAGCGTACTTGTACCACCGGTACATACCGTAGTGCTTCCTGATATAACAGCCAGTGGATTTACAGTTATAGTTTTCGTTGCTTGCGATGTGTCGCCACATGCGTCTGTAGCTACTACCGTATAGGTTGTTGTGGTTGTCGGGCTTATTGTTACAGGTGAGCCTGTAAGGCTGCCCGGCATCCATGAATAAGTATAGGCTGGCACTCCGTACAAGGACGATGCAGCCAAAGTGGTGGACTGTCCTTGGCAAAGCGTTGAGCTGCCTGCTGTTATACTGTTGGCATGTATGGTGTTACCGAATACCGTTATTGTCAGTGGAGTGCCTGCTGTGATATAGAGGTTACTGCAAGGCGCAGCAGCTAGGTAGTTCTGGTAAAAGTTCATTGTAATATTCAGGTTGTAAGGTGTGCAAGCCGGTGGTGGTGCACATGGAAACAACGACGAGAATATAGAAGCGCCGGTGCCGGTACAGGTACCGGTAAGTATACTGTTACAGTTCCAGAATATAGCTGATGGTGTAGGGCTGCGGCAGGTGCTCAACCGGAAATCAAATGCTCCGTTATTCAGTAATGCGCCACCGCTGGTCACATACTGAAATGAGAATTGTATGTCTGATATGGTAACCTTGGCCGGCACAGTTGCCGGATTGATATAAGTACAGCCTATCGTCCATGTAGGGCTGTAAGATGTACCGGTTACCGGGGATGAGGTAGAGGTGCTGAGCAGTGGATCAATAATGACCGGGTATGCAGAAGCTTTCCTGTTCATGAAGTCTCCCGGTAGTACTATATCCAGTGTATTGCCGTTGATATGATAGGCCAGCATCCTGAAAGAGCCCTTGATATCTCCTTTTTCAAATGCTGTTGCAGCCGATATATCGTACACTTTGTTACCTGTATTGTTCCTTACTTCCAGGTTGCCTGTATAGTCTTGTTGTTCTTGCGAATACAGCGAAAGCCCTTCCATTTGCAGGTGGTCTCTCACAGCCAGTTTACCATTGGCATATGCGGGCATCGCCTTATTGATCCAGAAATTGGTCTTCACAGATCCACGGATCACATACATTTCAATGTCTATACCTGGCCATGCATTGGTTACATAAGCGCCGTCGTCGCCGGCTGTAGTGTTTGCCCAGTTGGCTTTGCCTAGCGATACTTCTGTTCCGCCGGGCTGTATGTATATAAGTTCCAGGTTGTTATTGAACCGTATACTGCTGCCTGTTTTGCCTACTGATGTGAATTGTTGTTTTGTATCTATGCTCACCGGCGACTCTTGCTCAGGGGCTTCGTATATTCCTGTTTTACCTGGTCTTAGTTGTGTTTTTATGGTCATCCATTTGCCGGTAGCATCTTTGTAATGCATTGGTGCTGTGGATGTTTGCTGCATAATGCCGCTACCGTCTGTGCCGGCCTTGATGAATGTTTTGGATATTTCTGTACGCTTACCTATCAGTTCATAGCAGTTGTCGCATGGTGTTTCTGCAAACAGCAACCCGGCTTCAGGGTGCTGCTCATAACCGGCGTTCTGCTCAATAGACTCCTGTGAAGTATTTTTATAAGGTGCAGTAAAGGTTTTATAATTTCTAACCCCTGCCGTCATACCGTTTTTTGCATGCACAGTTGCCTGTTGTCCATACATGGTCAGGCTATTGGCAAACACACAGAAAGACAACAGTATGGCTGTAAGCGTACTGGTAGATTTCATATTGAGGGTAAATATAGTAAAATTACCGTTGATAAGTATGTTTTCAGCCGCTCTAAAACATCTGTAAATGAATACTTATAATAAATTAATTTAATTATTAACCGGGCGTTAAACCTGCTATTAATTTCTCTCCCAAAAATCCTAACTTTAGCTGTTTATGGACGAATATATTTCATTTGAACAAATACCGTTTGGCAGTGACAGCTTTGCCGATAACCCGGAGCCTCGTTGTCCTTGTGTCTTGTTGCTCGACACATCGGGCTCTATGGGTGGAATGCCTATTGCGCAGCTCAATGAGGGAATAAGGACTTTTAAGCAGGAATTAATGCAGGATCCGCTCGCCACTAAGAGGGTAGAAGTAGCGGTGGTTACTTTTGGCCCGGTTACTGTCGAGTCCGATTTTCATACGGTGCCCAACTTTCACCCCCGCGAACTGGACACTACTGGTGATACACCTATGGGTGCAGCGATTACTCAGGGAATAGAGATGGTGGCCCGCCGTAAAAGAGAATACAAAGAAAATGGTATTGCATACTACAAGCCATGGATCATACTGATAACTGACGGCGCTCCTACCGACGAGTGGACCAAAGCTGCTATGAATGTCAGGGAAGGTGAAGCCGGAAAAAAGTTCGCTTTTTTCGCTATCGGTGTGGAAGGAGCTAGTATGGATATACTGAAACAAATATCTGTTCGTGCTCCTTTGAAGCTGAAAGGGCTTATGTTCCGTGAGTTCTTTATGTGGTTATCAGCATCTATGAAAATGGTTTCAAGTAAAACCACAGGCAGTGCAATTAATCTTTTACCTCCAAGCGGCTGGTCAGAACTATGAGCTGGAAAGTAATAGGTAGAAGCGCTACGGGAACTGCGCACACTGCAAGGGGAACCGGTTGTGAGGATGCCTCGGCATACATGGTCACAGACTACAAGATCACTGGCGAGAAGATATTTATAGGGTGTGTTTCTGATGGCGCAGGCTGTGCTAAGTATGCATCATGGGCCTCTGCGCTCGCAGTCGATTACACAAAAAAGATCGCGGAAACTTATGCTGCTATGGGTCTCGATCTTATGTCGGAAGAAATGATCTATCAGATAGCTCAGGATATTTACACCCATCTTGAATTAGCGGCAAAAGACAAGGAAGTAGAGATTGCAGAATATTCCTGCACATGGTTAGGTTGCCTGCTTACTGATAAAAAGTCGGTTTTCTTCCAGGTGGGCGATGGTGCTATCGTTCGTAATGACGGTACTGGTTTTTATGTGCCCGTATGGTGGCCCGAAAATGGCGAATATCAGAATACTACTTCGTTTATTACTGATGACCCGAATTTCGGAAACCTGAAGGTACTTGTGCTGGATGAGCCTGTAAATGAGGTAGCACTATTTACAGACGGGCTGCAGATGCTTGCGCTGAATACTGAGGCGCAGAATGTACACCAGCCTTTCTTTACAGGCATGTTTACCCACATGGCCAAAGCCGATGACGATGAAAAGGTACACCTGCTGAATGATAAACTAGCCGAATATCTGAACAGTAAGATCATCAATGATCGTACAGACGATGATAAAACACTGGTACTGGCATCCCGTATGGCTATATGACTTACTACGGCCTTCATAACGATACATACATTACCGGCCGCGAGTTAGGGAAGGGCGGGGAGGGTACCGTGTACGACATGCAGCATCACAGTGGCCTGGTATTGAAGAAATATAACGAACCACTGACCAGCAGCAAACTTGATAAACTCAGGCTGATGGCCGCTATGAGCGGCCCTGCAATCGAGGCATATGCTGCATGGCCCAAAGATATTGTGCGTGACAATACCGGTGCATTTTGCGGATTTGTGATGAAAAAACTGGCAGGCTATGTGCCGCTGCACATGGTGTTCAGCCCCATGGACCGCAAAAAAATGTTCCCTGATAAAGGATATAACTTCCTGGTGCATGTCGCAAGAAACCTTGCTACAGCATTTTATAAATTACATGAGACTGGCTTGGTTGTTGGCGATGTCAATGAAGGAAATATCCTGATCAACGCATCAGGTATGGTGGCATTTATCGACTGCGATTCCTTCCAGGTAAAAGGGGAAAAGGGGTATTATTTCTGCGAGGTGGGCATACCTCGTTATACCCCTCCTGAGCTACTCAAAAAAGGTTCGTTTGAGGATGTAATAAGAACAGTGAATACTGATAGTTTTTCACTGGCTATACTCCTCTTTCAATTGCTTTTTTTAGGCAGGCATCCCTTCGCCGGCAAGCATAAATTAGCAGCCGATATTGATGAGGAAACAGCGATCAAAAAAAAGGAGTTTGCATACTCGCTCGATAACCCCAAAAAGAAGTTAAGTCCGCCTGATAACAGCTTCAGCATTACTAATCTTCCCGGCGATGTTGTGAGTCTGTTTCATAAAGCATTCGAGCAGGATGACCGACCGGTACCACATGACTGGATACTTGCGCTGGATAAGCTTTTGCTGGAAATGGTCACGTGCAGTATCTCGGGCTTACATACCTATCCTTCAAAGCTTGAAGAATGTCCTTGGTGCTACTATACCAGGAGCAAGGGTATCCTTTATTTCCTTGATGATAGTTACCTCCACGCAAGTGTTCTGCCCGGTGATATGGAGTCGTTTGTCAATGGCTTCGATCTCCGCAAATTGGAGCTGCATAAGTGGCGGGGAAATAATACACACACTGGCATCGCACCTACAGTTATCGATCAGCGTTTTTATAAGTATCGTAGGTTGCGCCGCGGTGTTAGTATTTCATTGGCGGCTTCCGGTATTTCAGTGTTATTTTTCAGTCCCGTATTTGCATGTATTTTGTTCATACTTGCAGTACTGGCTTACCGCTTCTCTCCATGGACAAAACAATTGCAGGCTGAGTTGAAACGCAGAGCAGGTATTCATACCCAACTACTCAAAAAGCAACATGCTTTGATAAGCGAATACGATGCCCCTGCTGATATCAATAACTATTCCCGCACACTCGATCTTTTGGTTAAGTTGGTCAGTGATTTCAAAAAAATGCCTGCTGAATTTGAGCGGAGAAAGAAGTTAATGGAAGAACATATATATAATGAGCAGTTAGGGTGGTATCTCAATAGCTTTGATATTGCCACTCATACTATTCCCTCCTTTGGCTCCACCAAAAAGAACGCATTATATAATAGTGGTATCCGCACTGCCGCAGATATTAATAAGTTACAGTCAACAAAAGTGCCGGGCGTAGGTCCTAAAAACCTGCAGGTACTATACAGTTGGCAGCGGCAAATGTCATCTGGCTTTGTGTACATACCCGACAATTACAAAATAACTGCCGGCCTGCAAAAGGTGAATGGAGATATGGCTGCAATAAGGAGCAGTATAGAGGCTACCATTCGCAAGGAATATCAGGCGCTTACTCACCTCAGGCTCAATATCGGCAACCGTTCGCTTATGCTCGAAAAACAGATTAATGATATATCCCGCATGACCCAACAGGCCGAAGCAGATATGCTCGCATTCAAAAAACTTGCTGCATAACTGGTCTTCTATATATCATTCTCATTATTCCGTTATAAAAAAGATAAAAAATCGTACTTTCGCAGCCTCAATTTATTTGTAATATCATTCATAAATGTTGCGGCAAGAGCCTATAAAAGCAAAATGGCACATGGTGGCGCTGGCGCGCGCAAAGGACTATAATCAGTTGCTGAAGCCAAACCTGAGCGGTATGGTCGTGTTCAGCAGTGTTATAGGCTATCTTATGGCCCCAAATATTCCCTTTGCTTGGGGTGATTTCGGGCTTTGGCAGCGTATCATTACTTTATTTGTTGGCGGCATGATGGTTACCGGTGGTGCAAACACCATCAACCAGGTATTAGAGCGGGAGAGCGACAAGATGATGTCCCGTACCCGCCTTCGTCCGCTCCCTGATGGCCGCATGTCGGATATAGAGGCTTGGGTATTTGCGGCAGTTACCGGTATTTGCGGAGCATTGCTGTTGGGTTACTACTTCAATCCCCAGGCTGGTGCGCTTAGCTTCTTCTCTTTATTATTATATGCCTTTGTCTACACACCTATGAAGAAGGTACACCCGGTGGCTGTGCTTATTGGTGCGGTTCCCGGTGCTTTGCCTCCGCTTATTGGTTGGGTGGCAGCTACTGGTAGCTTCAGTGTGGGTGGCTGGGTATTATTCGCATTGCAGTTTTTCTGGCAGTTCCCCCATTTCTGGGCCATTGCATGGGTCGCTTTCGATGATTACAGTCGTGCGGGTATTCGTATGCTGCCTACACGTGAGCGGGAAACAAGATTTACCGGCATGCAATGTATGCTGTACAGTATAGTATTGATCCCGCTGGCTATGGTGCCACATGCGATAGGGCTTAGCGGCCTGGTAGGTACCATCATTTGTGTGCTTTGCGGTATCATGTATTTTGCAGCTTCAGTGGTTTTTTATCTGAAAAACGATCATAAGTCGGCACGCAGGGTAATGTTTGCTTCATTCATTTATCTGCCAACGCTGTTACTGGCATTGGTTTTTGATAAGATGTAGCAGGTTCAGGTTTAAATTAATGCCCGCAAGGGATAAGTATATGGAAAGTACAATACAGGCAACGAGGGAAAGAAAAAAGATCCATCCGCAGAAATTCATGATGTGGGTGGCTATAGGTAGTATGAGTATGGCCTTTGCAGGGCTTACGAGTGGCTACCTGGTGCGTGAGGCTCAGGGCAACTGGCGTTATTTTCAATTGCCGTCGTTATTTACTTATTCTACGGTTTGTATTCTTATCAGTAGTGTTACCATGTTCCTCGGGGTTAGAGCCTTCAAGAGCAGGGAAATGCCTAAGTTCAAACTGATGATCTCGCTTACACTGGTATTGGGTATATTATTCGGACTGTTACAGTATGCAGGTTTTTATCAATTGTATCATCAGTTACAGCAGATCAGGATCAACGGCGAGGTACTTAATTCATCCTCAACGGTCCGTCTGAACGGCAATCCCAGCGAATCTTTCTTATTTATTATCGCAGGAATGCATTTAGTCCACCTTGCGGGTGGAATTATTGCATTATTAATTGTATTTTTCCGCACTTTTAGAACAAACATAAAGACCTACAATGCCACAGGATTAGAGATTGCGGCTACGTATTGGCACTTCGTCGATATATTGTGGTTATATTTATTTGTGTTCTTTCTGGCAAATCAATAAAATTATTTAGAAATTCGCACGCGGATTCGCAACACTTAAAAAAGTCTATGTCACAAGCAACAGTAGTTACAACAGCAAAAGAACCAAGCCTGTGGGGCGGAGGAAGATCGCCATACAACGTCAGCTATGGTAAAATGATGATCTGGTTCTTCTTATTGTCAGATGCCCTTACTTTCGGCGCATTCCTTATCTCTTACGGTACCACTCGTTTTTTCAGTTCCGTTTGGCCAGATGCGAACCAGGTATTCAAATCGTTCCCTTTTGCGGGCGAGGCTAACCTCCCGCTTTTGTTTGTGAGCTTGATGACCTTCATACTTATCATGAGTTCGGTGACTATGGTACTTGCTGTGCATGCCGGTCATTACAATGATAAAAAGAATGTTGCTAAATGGCTGTTATGGACCATCATCGGTGGTATCTGTTTCCTTGCCTGCCAGGCTTGGGAATGGACGCATCTTCATGGTGAGTGCGGTGGCCTTTGGGGTACCTTCACTGATGTGAATACTCCGGTGAATACTTTCAGCCACTTCTTCAGTCACGATACTGCTGTACAGAGCATGGTGCATAGCCAGCCGCTTGTAGCTATGCAGTCTACGCACAACTTCTTCAACTACTTCTTCACCATCACAGGTTTCCATGGTGGTCACGTTACTTCAGGTGTTATATTCAACATACTGATACTCGTTAATACTGTTAATGGTGTTTATGAGCGTCGTGGCCATTACGAGATGATTGAAAAGATAGGCCTTTACTGGCACTTTGTGGATCTGGTTTGGGTATTCGTATTTACTTGCTTCTACCTGCTCTAATGCTGGTGGAGAACTAAAAAAATAATTTCACAAATAATTCTAATAAAATGTCAGGACATCACAGCAGCAATAACATACAGGACCTATACGAAGGAGATCAGAGCAAATTATATTCAGGTGTATTGGCACATCATACTGATGTCAATTCTACTGAAAGCAAGACCCAGATAAAAAGGATCTGGAGAGTATTCTGGATTCTTCTGGTCATCACTGTGTTGGAGGTAGGTATGGGTATGTATTTGAGTCACAGTATGCCTAAAGCATTGGTTAACTTCTTGTTCCTTGCCCTCACTCTGCTGAAAGCTGGCTACATCGTTGCCATCTTCATGCACCTTGGCGATGAGTTGAAGAATTTTATGGTAACAGTATTGATACCGTTGGTACTGTTTGTGTGGTTTATTATAGCGTTCCTTGCGGACGGCGGTTTCTGGTTGCGTATGAATGATGAGTCTCCTGCGCGTCAGACTATTGAACATTCAGCTAAAAAATGAGTCAATACAGGTCTAACAAAAAATTTCTTATTGGTATAGCGGTAGCAGTATTGCTACCGCTATCTTTTTATTTAGTGGTCAATGAACTAAGTAAAGGCAAGGTAGTGGTACCCGGTCAATATGGTAATTATAAGGTCGATAGCCACATGGTTAAGGGTGCAATGCAGTATGATACAACTTATCTGCCCGTAGAGGACCTCATTCTTACCAACCAGTTAGGTGAGCAGGTTTCGATCAATAAGGACCTTGCAGGTAAATCAGTGGTCATCAACTTCATGTTTACCTCCTGCAATACTATTTGTCCTAAGCTTACGGAGAACATGAAGATGCTGCAGATCAGTTTCAAAAAGGATCCCCGCAAGGAGGCTTCTCTCGATACTGTCTTACAGCTCATATCCATTACGGTTGATCCGGAACATGATTCCGTTTCTGTATTACGCACCTATGCAGATGCTCACGGTGTCAATCATGATCGTTGGTGGTTCCTTACCGGTGATAAGAAGACCATTTACAACTATGCCCGCAATGTACTCAAACTGCGCATTGGTCCCGGCGATGGTGGCTCCGAAGATTTTATACACACAGACAAGTTCGTATTGATAGACAGGGACAGGATCATTCGTGGTTATTACAATGGCTTGAATGATACAGAAGCAAACAAATGTGCTAACGACATCGTTTTACTCAACATGGAAAAGAAGCACAAAAAATAATAATCGCTTTTTTTAATTTTTAATTTTCACTTTTTACATGTTAACTCCGGTATTAAAGAAGAACGACAAACAGGCAAAACTGCTGATATGGATCGTATCGTTTGTTGTATTTGGTGCTGTTACATTTTTAACCAATTTCAAACCATTGTCCGGTCTCGATCTGGGGTTCAATGTACACTTACTTGCACTGTTCAATGCTGTTATAAATGGCACCGTTTCGGTATTGCTGGTATTGGGGCTGTTAGCAGTTAAGAACAAAAATTATGTCCTGCACAAAAAGCTGATGCTGGCAGCTATTCTCCTTTCGTCATTGTTCCTGGTATCTTACATAGGTCATCACCTGCTTTCCGGCGAAACTAAATATGGTGGTGCACACGATACTAAATATTACATCTACCTGTTTATCCTGCTTACCCATATTGTCCTTGCTACTATCATTCTGCCATTCATCCTGTTTACCGCATACCGTGCACTCACTGGTGAGTTCGATAAGCATAAAAAACTTACACGTTACACCTTCCCTTTATGGTTGTACGTAAGTATCACAGGTGTATTGGTCTATTGGTTTATCAGTCCTTACTACGTGCCTCATTTGTAATACTTTTTGTCATTTCCACTACCATAGCGTAACTTTAGTATATGAAAAAGTTTGTGTTGATCGCCTGTTTATCGATAGCCTTGATTCCCGTATCACGTGGTCAGGGTTGCTCAGTATGCACACAGACCGCACAGGGTCTTGGCGACAAAAGTGCAAAGGGGCTTAATGGTGGTATTGTTTACCTGGCCTTTCTTCCGCTCGTTATCATGGGCTCAGTAGGCTTTGTATGGTGGAAGTACAATAAGAACAACTAACAACACAACTTATGAACAGATATTTGACCTTTCTTGCTATTCTTGTCATAGCGTTATCTTCTTGTCGGCCTAATATACTTAGTGGAGAGGGTGAAGTAGTTACCAATACACAAGAGGTTAGTTCTTTTACCGCTGTTGATATCTCCGTACCCATAAATGCCACGATCAATATGCAGGAAGGCGCAAAACCTTCTGTACAATTAACGGGTCATGCCAATGTACTCAAACACATCATCGCTAAGGTGGAGAACAACACAGTTACTATTTATTGCGACCTGGATGATACATGGACAATAGATGATGATGAAGAGATTGGCGCACAGATAACTTTACCGTTACTTACTGGCCTTTCTTTATCCGGTTCACCCGATGCCGAAATTCACGGTAACATTACTGGCAGCAATTTCAAACTCGATATTTCAGGTGCCAGCGATGTGGTCATAGACAATATCAACGTCGATAATTTCACTTCCGTAATATCAGGTGCAGGTGACATAGATGTAAAGGCAGGCAAGGTCGCTGTAGCTTCTTTTAAGATCAAAGGCGCCGGCGACATCAGCGCGTTCCCATTGCAGGCAAATGAAGTGATAGCTGATATCTCAGGCGCAGGCGATGGAGAGATTACCGCCCTTGAAAAGCTTACTGCAACCATTAAGGGCGCAGGTAGTATCAAGTACAAGGGTCATCCTGTAGTCTCTAAGCAGGTCAGCGGAGTCGGCTCCGTGTCTGATGCCAATTAATATTTGCATTGATGGCAGGGATTTTGCTATATTTATTATAAACAGGTATTTATGTTTGGTAGATATTCCTTCAGGCTGCTTTTGATCATTCTTCTTACGGGTATCAGGTCATTGGCATTTGCTCAGACTGACGCATTGGTAAACGGGCTATGGTACAACGAAGAGAAAACCGCAAAGATCCAGGTATATAAAGCAGTTGATGGCAAGTATTATGGCAAGATAGTCTGGCTGAAGGTTCCTGACAGGGAAGGTAAACCTAAGACCGATATGAACAATCCGAACAAGGCCCGTAAAAACGATCCTATACTCGGTTTATTGATACTAAGGGGCTTCAAAAAGACAGATGCAAATGA
>CAYZKL010000009.1:19160-24530 GCA_964478855.1 uncultured Flavipsychrobacter sp. | reverse complement strand
CGGTACTATTTACGATCCCAAGAATGGCAAGACCTATAGTTGCAAGATGAATCACAAAGGCAATGAATTATTTCTGAGAGGTTACATCGGTTTCTCACTCATTGGCCGCACTACCACCTGGACCAAAGCCGAATAATTACAGCAATTGTTTGTAGTACTTGATAAGTCCCGGCATGGGGCTTTTTTCCACATCGCCTATCTCCAGTTCATGCTGGTCGCAAAGGCTTTCTAGTATATCCCTGAATTCATATGCTACCGACCCCGAGAAATACAAAGGTAGTTTCCAGCTGTTACGATGTTTCAGTATGCTGGTGTTAAAGAAGTCTATCAGGCAGTCCTCTATGATATTCTCAACCATATAGTGCCCCCTGTTTTCCTTTAGTAGTGTTACAAATGATGCGAGGTACCTGTTAGGGTTTGGCTGGTGATAAAGGGTATTGATGATCTCCCTGATATCACTGCCAAAGTGCATCTCAAATGCCATCTTCAGCTCACTGTCAAATGTGCCATAAGCGTAGTACTGCAGTATGCGCTTGCCCATGTAGTTTCCGCCACCTTCATCTCCTGCTATATATCCCAGCGATGGTCGCTGTTCTGCTATCTTTTTGCCGTTGTAGTAGCAACTTGCACTACCTGTTCCCAGTATGCACACTATACCGCTCTTGGTACCGCACAATGCTCGTGCTGCCGCCAGCATATCGCCCTGCACTTCTGTTTTCTTTATCCCGAAATGTTTTTTCAGTATCTCTTCCAGGAACCCTTGTTTCTCAGGGTTTGCTGCCCCTGCGCCAAAGTAGGCGAGTTTATCGGCCTTGTACTTGGCATTATCCCACGGCAGTTCCTTTTCCAGCATTGCGGCAATAGCTTCTTTGCTCTGCAGGTAAGGATTGATCCCTTGCGTACTGAAACGCAGGGGTTTCTTCCCTTTTCGCAAAAGGCACCAGTCTGTTTTAGTAGATCCGCTATCGGCTATGAGATAAGATGGCATAAATTGATACTAATAAACAAATATGCATTATTTGTGAATAATTTCCTAATAACTTTTATAAAATAGATAAAATATAATTCACAATTTCTATACATAAATACCGTGCCCTAGAACCGGACTGGCACAGATTTCGTATATAATGGAAATAGCATGATGAAATACAGCAAAATGATCATCCTCCTGGTCTGTTTTATAGCAGTCAGGGCTCACGGGCAGGCAATAGATAATACACTGGCATATAAGAATATAAACAGCGAAAGCTACTTCCGCCTCAATTATGATAACGACTTCTTTTCGGCTAAGGATAAATATTATACTCAGGGTATTAATGCAGAGTTGGTCACCCCGTGGCTCAGTAGGTTTCCATTGAGCAAGCTCTTGGTCAACCCGAAATTTGGCGTTACCAGGTATGGACTTGCATTGCAGCATAATGGTTATACGCCCTCTAGCATCGGCAGCGATGCCATCTTATACGGCGACAGGCCCTTTGCTGCAGCATTGATGATGGAAAGTTTCCTTATTGCTACTGATACGCTGAAGAAGCAGCGTTTTACGGCAATGCTGACTGCTGGGGTTATAGGCCCTGCCGCCGGTGGCAAGCAAATGCAGACAGAGATACATCGTGCGCTCAACAACGTTATGCCGCATGGATGGGATAACCAGGTAAGTAATGACCTTATATTGAATTACCAGGTAGGGTATGAACGGCAGTTGGTAGCATACCGGAATATATTCTCATTGAGTGCTGATGCACAGGCAAGAGTAGGTACTCTTAGCGACAAAGCAACCCTTGGCGCTACCATGATCATTGGTTACTTCGACTCGCCTTTTGGTGGCAAAAATGCAACCGCAAACAACTTCCGTATCTATGCTTACGACAGGCCTGCGGTCAATGCGGTAGCCTATGATGCTACTTTGCAGGGTGGCATGTTCAATAATAGCAGCCCGTATGTTATTGCTTCAGGTGATGTAAGCAGGATCACTTTGCAGAACAGGTATGGCTTTGTTATAGTCTACCGGCGCATCTTCCTCGAGTATTTCCAGTCTGTCATCACTAAGGAGTTCAGCAAAGGCGATACGCATGTATGGGGTGGGGTACAGTTGTCATTCGGGCTATAGTCCTCATGTCGATGGCTGGTATTAATAATGTTTGCTCCTTAATTAGAAAACAATAATTTTGAGCAAACATTAGCTGTGGCCGCACTGGTATATTTCCTGGTCCTACCTTTTATTTACCTCATCTCGCTGCTGCCATTTCCGCTGCTCTACCTGCTTTCCGATTTTTTGTACTTCATCATATTCTATGTCACTGGTTATCGCAAGAAGATAGTACTGCAAAATCTCCGTAATTCTTTTCCAAACAAAACGGAGAAAGAGATCAACCGGTTATGCAAAGACTTCTTCCATTACCTCTGCGATCTCATGCTCGAAACGTTGAAGCCATTGACTATGAGCAAAAAGAGCATTGTTGATCGTTGTAAATTTGATCCTGCATCTCTTGCTCTTTTTCAGAAACTTGCTGATGAAAACAGAAGCCTGATATTGGTCATGGGGCATTTTGGCAACTGGGAATGGTCGGGCCATCCGTTCAGTATATTGCTGAAGCATAGACTATACGTACTGTACCACCCGCTTACCAATAAGCATTTCGATAAACTCATGTATCATATCCGTTCACGCAATGGCACAAGGATGATAGATATGAAGTATGCTTACAAAGAGATGTTACTGCACAGGGATGAATTAACCGCAACGGCCTTTATTGCAGACCAAACCCCGCAACCCAACAGTGCCTACTGGACTACATTTTTAAACCAGGAAACGCCTGTATTCAAGGGTACAGAGGTCATCGCGAAGAAACTTAACCTCCCCGTTGTATATGCCTCTATCAAAAGAGTGAAGAGAGGGTATTACGAGATGTTTGCGGAGATACTGGTGGATAACCCTGCTGCAACTGCCGATGGCGAAATATCAGAGATACATACCCGCAGGCTCGAGAAGGATATAATAGAGCAGCCGGAGATATGGCTATGGTCACACAGGCGCTGGAAACATAAGCGCCCGGTAGCAAAGTGAAATTGCTCTTAGTTACACATTACCTGCTCGGCTTCTTTGCGCAGCTTTTCTTTTTTGATAGATACTACACCTACATCTTCGCACACCAGCCCGCCTGCCAGGTTCGACAGTTCAGACATATGTGCCACGTCCTTGGTAATAGCATACACCATCGATGCGGTAGCGATCACAGTATCTCCCGCACCCGATACATCTGCTATATTGCGTATGTGCGATGGAATGATGGCCGATGAAAATCCGTTATTATAGAACACACCTTTTTCCGAAAGGGTGATGAAAGTAATATCGTGGTGCAGCGTCGCGTTCAGCTTACGGTGCACATCGTCCAGTTCCTTTTCATTTATCTGTTCCAGTGGCAGGTTCAGCCCTTCACGTACTTCTTTCAGGTTCGGTTTAAATATCGTTACTCCTTTATAGGACAGGAAGTTTTTCTTTTTAGGATCTACTGATGTAATAATGCCGATCTCTTTGCAATGCGCTACTATCCTGTTGATCACATTTTCCTTAAGCACACCCTTGTTGTAGTCTTCAAATATCAGTACCTGCGGCTTTTCTTTTTGCAGGTACTTCAGCACCATATCTATGAACGGATGCTCTTCATCGGTATATAGCTCTTCGGTCACTTCATCATCTATACGCATCATTTGCTGGTTGCGGCTCAGCACACGTATTTTGGTTGTAGTCGGCCTGCGCCAGCTCTGCATGATCAGGCTGGTATTGATCCCTGCTTCACCCGCCAGTCTTATCAGTGATGTTCCTTCGCTGTCATCGCCTACCACACTTGCCAGTGTCACCTTTGCGCCAAGCGCCCTGCAGTTCAGTGCTACGTTTGCGGCACCGCCCAGTCTGCTTTCTCTTTTATTCAGCGTTACCACAGGCACCGGTGCTTCCGGCGATATGCGCTCCACATTACCCCACCAGTAATTATCAAGCATCACATCGCCTACCACTACTACGTGCAGGCTATCCATATCATCAAATATCTTTTGCAGCTCGGTCTTGTTCATTTTAATAGTCTTTATCAGTCTGCTTTTACCATGTTGCGCTTCTTCAGCATAAAATATATCGGTATACCCGCCAGTACTATAATGAGCCCCGGCCATGTATACGTAGGCTTATAAATAAGCAGTACTACACACACTGTAGATGCCAGCAGGATGTAGATCAATGGTATCACTGGGTAGCCGAATGCCTTGTAAGGCCTTGGCAGGTCTGGCTGTGTTTTTCTTAGTTTAAAGATGCCGGCAATGGTAAGGATGTAGAACAGCAGTACGGTGAAGATGATAAAGTCCAGCAGGTCTCCGTACTTGCCGCTCAGGCAAAGTATCGATGCCCATACAAACTGCATCCATAAAGCAGATGCCGGTACGCCGTTCTTATTCAGTGTTGCCGCCGCCGGGAAGAAAAGCCCGTCCTGCGCCATTGTATAGTACACTCTCGATCCTGATAATATCAGCCCGTTATTACAGCCGAATGTCGATACCATGATCATCAGTGCTATGAATGTTGTGCCTGCTGATCCGAATATTTTCAGTGCCGCTGCCAGTGCCACCCTGTCCGATTTTGCGGTAGCTATCTCGTGCAGGCTCAGTACGTTCAGGTACATCAGGTTCATAGATATATAGATCACTGTCACCACTACTGTTCCTATCAACAAGCTAAGTCCTATGTTACGTTCCGGTTTTTTTATTTCCCCTGCTATAAAGGTTACGTTGTTCCATGCATCGCTCGAGAACAATGCACCTACCATTGCAGCGCACAATGGTCCCATTATAGACAATCCTATCAGGCTGCTGTGCGATATGGACTCATCAGCATTTACGGTTACTGTTTTTGCCATCCATGCATCGGTCCAGTTCATGTTCCATATCCCATGGTCTTTAATTAATAGGAAGCCGAACAGGATCAGCGCACCCATAGCGGCTATCTTGGCAAACGTAAAGAAGAATTGTATCCATTTGCCGCTCTTGATACCCAGTGTGTTCAGGAAGGTCAGCAGGAATATGATACCGATACCAAGTAGTTGTGCTGCCGATATATTAAAACCGGTTTTATCGCCGAATAATATATTGCCATCTCCAAGAGAAGGGATAAGATATCCAGTAAATTTTGCGAAACCCACACCTACTGCGGCTATGGTACCCGTTTGTATCACCGCAAAGAATGACCACCCATAAAGGAAGCCATACATCTTACCAAACGCTTCACGCAGATATACATACTGCCCGCCTGCTTTGGGGTACATGCCGCTCAGTTCGACATAGCTCAGTGCTGATGCCAAAGTGAGAAACCCCGATAACAGCCAT
>CAYZKL010000009.1:0-19120 GCA_964478855.1 uncultured Flavipsychrobacter sp. | reverse complement strand
GATAACCAGGAGGGCTCCGTCGAGTAATGTCAGGGAACGCTTGAAAGAAGTATTGTTTTCCAAATCAGGAGATTTGCAGAAAAATACTATTTATTTTTGTTATTGTCGTCACTTTTAGTACTGGCATTCATACCATCTACTACGTCCTTGGTAATGTCCAGGGCCTTGTTTACATACAGCAGTGATGAGCCTGCCTCAGAATAAGAAAGGATGTAATCGTAATTTCTGTCTTTATTGTAGGTTTCTAAGAAAGCGTCAAGACGTGTTTTCAGATCCTTATTAAAGTCATTCTGTTCTTTCATCAGCTGCTCAGTCAGCGCTTGTTTACGTGTCTCCAGGCTGCGTTGCATTTGCTCCAGGCGTTTTTTAGCGCCATTATATTCTGCTTCGGTCAGTGTTCCGGATTGCGCTTTTTTCTGTACTTCCATTGCATCACTTTCCATCTGCTGGAAAGAGCGTTGCAGTTCGCCTTCCATCTGCTCTTGTTTAGCTCTGAATTGTTCACGCCTTGTTTTCAATAGCTCATACTTTGCTTCCAGGCTGTCCAGGTTCACATACGCTATCTTAGCGCCGCTTACAGGTCCGGTAACGGTTGTCGTTGTTCCGGCTGTACTGTTATTATTCTTTGGGGTACATCCCTGGATGGCCAGTAAGCACATAAGTGATAATGAACTTAGTATGGCGATGGTATATTTCATGTATGTGGATTTTTGAACGTTCAGCATCAAAAGTAATATCTAAAAGATTATATTGTGCCAACCGCATTTCTTAAAGTTGTCATAATACTGCACAAGGTACACCCTATAAAACTGGTATTTTATGGCTTTTTAGGCTCGTTTCCGGCATTTGTATCTTCTTCACTACCTTTTTCAAGGTCAAATTTCATAGTAGGGTCTGTCTCCTGCTCACTGATCTGTTGTTGGCGGGCTACTAGTTCAGCATGATGAGCCTCAAGGTATTGCAGCTTCTTTTTGCCATAAGATACCTTTGATATCAGCACAAACAATACAGGCACTATAAAGATGGCAATACCCGTAGCCGCTACCATTCCTCCTAGTACAGTGAATCCTATTGTGCGCCTTGCTACAGCCCCTGCACCCGATGCCAGCACCAGCGGCATCACTCCCAGTATAAAGGCCAGCGAGGTCATAATGATGGGTCTTAAACGCAGACTCACGGCTTCCAATGTCGATTTTATCAGTTCCTCGCCCTGGTCCACTCGCTCTTTCGCAAACTCCACGATCAGGATAGCATTCTTTGCTGCAAGGCCTATAAGGGTGATGAGCCCTATCTGTGCATATACGTTATTAGATAGTGATGGGATACACGTAAGGGTAAGTATCGCACCGAATGCGCCGATAGGCACCGCAAGCAAGACCGAAAATGGTACCGACCAGCTCTCGTACAGTGCCGCAAGGAACAGGAATACAAACACGATGGATAACACGAATATATACACCGTCTTAGATCCTGCCTGTATCTCCTCAAAGCTCAGCCCTGAGAATTCATAACCATAACCTTGAGGTAGTGTTTTCTCAGCTATCTCCTTCAGTGCATCAAGTGCCTGTCCGCTGCTGTATCCTTGTTTAGGCGAACCATTGATCTCTGCTGAGCGGAATATATTGAAGTGGGATACCAGCGGTGCGGTCTCTATCGGCTGGTAGCTGATAAGCGTACCCAATGGCAGCATCTGTCCCGATTGGTTGCGCACATAGTACTTATCCATGTCCGATATCATCGTACGGAAGTTGGTATCTGCCTGCACCACCACGTGGAAGTTACGGTTGTACAGCGATATGTCATTCACATAATAGCTGCCCATCAGTGTCTGTATCGTTCCGAATACATCTGATATATTGACACCCAGTTTTTTACATTTCTCTCTGTCCACAGTTACACTATAGCTAGGTGTATGCGCACCGTAGAAACTGAACGCATTACCGATCACCGGGTTCTTATTGGCTTCAGCAAGGAAATTTTTCACTACTTTTTCAAATGCTTTTACATCGTCTGATGTTTGTCGTTGCTGTATCTGCATACTGAACCCTGCCGTCTGGCCCAGGCCCGGTATAGGCGGCGGTGGCACCACTACCACATTCGCCTGCTTCACACCTGCCTTTGCTATGTTCTTTTTCAATACATCTATTATGCCCGGCACCTGTTCTTCAGGTTTCTTTCGTTGATCCCATGGTTTCAGCTGGCAGAATATAGTACCGCTGTTCGATTTCGACGAGAAGGTAACTACGTTCAGTCCGCCAAGTGCTGCAAAGTGTCCTACACCCGGTGTTTCCTTTACTGCCTTCATTATTTTGGTCAGCACCTCTATCGATCTTGTAGTAGATGCGGCCTCAGGCAATTCATAAGTGATGAACATACGTCCGTCATCTTCCATCGGCAGGAACCCTGTTGGTTTTGTTTTGAACATGTAGGCCGTTGCTACACCTATGCACACCAACAGAATAATGATAAGCCTTGATGCCTTGATACTGCGTCTTACACCATGTGTATACCTGCTGGTTACACGCTCAAACCATCCGTTGAACCTGTAGAATAATTTATTCAGTCCTTTAGCTTCTTTATTGATATCGCTCGGTTTCAGCAGAATGATGCACAATGCCGGTGTCAACGACAGCGCCACAAATGCCGACAACATCACCGAGATTGCAATAGTTATTGCAAACTGCTGGTAAAGGCGGCCAACAATGCCCGGTATAAAGCCTACCGGCACAAACACAGCGGCAAGTATCAGCGCTATGGCTATTACCGGTCCCGATATGTCTTTCATCGCAAGATAGGTAGCCTCTCTTGCCGACATTTTCCGGTGGTCCATATAGTGCTGCACTGCTTCCACCACTACTATCGCATCATCTACTACTATACCTATCGCCAGCACAAAACCGAACATGGTAAGCGTATTGATCGTAAACCCTAGTGGTATGAAGAAGATGAAAGTACCTATGATAGATACCGGAATTGCCAGTATAGGTATCAGCGTAGCACGCCAGTTTTGCAGGAACAGGAACACAACTATCGCCACAAGTAGCAGCGCCTCTATAAGTGTTTCTATCACTTCATGCATCGATACCTTCACCACTGTCACCGATTCAAATGGTATGCTGTAAGCGATATCCTGCGGAAATGATTTTTTCAGTTCTTCCAGCTTAGCTGTTACTGCCTCTGCCGTTTCCAGTGCGTTGCCTCCAGGCGCCTGGTATATCAGCAGGTACGATGCCCGCTTGCCATCTACAAATGAATTACTTGCATAAGAGAATTTACCCAGCTCTATCCGTGCCACATCTCTCAGGTACACAAGCGCGCCTGTCGCCGGGTTGGTGCGGATGATGATATTTTCAAAGTCACTGGTCTTACTCAGTCTGCCGTTTACCAGCAGGCTGTACTCAAATGCCTGTTCATTCTGCTGCGGTGGTACTCCCACCGATCCTGCTGCTACCTGTACGTTCTGCTCTAAAAGCGCATTGTTCACGTCCGCTGCGGTCAGCCCGTATTCGGCCAGCTTATCAGGCTTCAGCCATACACGCATACTGAAGTCATCCGTACGGGTAATGATATCACCCACACCCGGCAACCTCAGCATAGCATCCTTGATGAATATGTTGGTATAGTTATCAACAAAGGTCACATTATGCGTCCCCTTGGGCGAGTACAGCGCCACCAGCATCAGTATGCCCGGGTTCTTTTTCCTTACGGTCAGCCCCAGTCTTTTTACCACATCCGGCAATTGGGGTGTGGCTATGCTCACCCTGTTCTGTACGTCAAGCGTAGCTATATTGATATTGGTACCTATATTGAAAGTTACATTGATCGTCATAGCACCATTACCCGTGCTGTTACTCTGCATATAGGCCATCCCCGGCGATCCGTTGATCTGTGTCTCCACAGGGGTCGCCATGTTCTGCTCTACCGTAAGTGCATCTGCTCCGGTAAACTGCCCTGTCACCTGCACCACCGGCGGAGTTATCTCCGGGTATTGCCCCACAGACAGGTTCGTGATACAGATAATACCCACCAGCACCAGTACGATGGAGATCACAATGGCAGTGACGGGGCGTTTAATGAATGTATTTGCGATCATGCTTTTAGGCAGTGCTTATTTTCCTGTATTGATTAATGAACCATCATGTAGTTTCTGTATGCCATCTACGATCACGTTATCACCGCTCTGCAAACCTGTCTTTACTATGATACGGTCGCCTATTATGGTTCCTGTCGTCACCTTGCGTTGCAGTGCATGTAATGCAGACGATGCCGGCTGCGTTTCTTTTTTATCAGTACTTTCCACAGGTATCAGGGTGTCTTTGGCTACATACACAAAGTATTCTCCCATTTGTTCTACTACGGCCTTGGCGGGTACCAGCAACTGCCTGGTTGTATCATCGTTGCGCACCCGCACCATGCAGCTCATACCAGATCTCAGTTGCGATGCCGGATCTGGGAATGCAAGGCGTATTGTCAGCGTTCCTGTCAGTGGGTTTACACCACGGTCTATGGCATATATCTTTCCCGGGTGGCTGAACTGGCTGTTGTCAGGCAGTATCAGCGTGAAAATGGAATCCGCTTCCATCCGTTTATGTTGTTGCAGCTTCAGGAATCTTGATATCTGCTTTTCATTCACCACAAAATCTACTGCTATCGGCCCGCCGGTCGATATTGTATTCAGCAGCGTTTGCCCCGGCACCACTACATTCCCCAGCCTCACCTGCGATATGCCTATTATCCCGTCAAACGGAGCCTTGATGATCGTATAGTTAAGGTCTGTCGATGATTTGCTCAGGTCTTGCTTTGCTGCTGCCAGTTGGCTTTTTGCATTTTGCAGTGCGGTTTGCGAGTGTTCCACTATTTGTTTGGCTACGGCATCATGCTGGCTCAGGTAGGTGTAACGGTCTGCATCCTTTTGTGCTTGCTCTACATTGGCCTGCGCCACCCGCATATTTGCTTCTGCCTGGCTGTAACTGGCTTTATACTTGCTGTCATCTATGCTGTAGAGTTTCTGTCCTTTATGTACATGCTCTCCTTCTTTAAAGAATACACCTGTCACATACCCCTCAGCTACAGAGCGTATCTCCACCTGCATCATGGCCACCATAGTGCCCGGAAATTTGTCATAATAAACAACAGATTCCGGCTGAATGGTCGTAGTATTCACCGGCACCTGTGCATTCGCCGGATTGCTTGCTGCGGGCTTTTTATCCCCGCAGGCTGCTATCAGCAGGCTGCAGGCTATCGCCGTGCCGGTGTTCAATAAAGACCTGTACTTGGTCATAAACATTTTTTTAGTTTGGGCACCGCCCTTGTTAAATATCAACTGATATATTACCCATCGCTTTCTCCAGGTCTATCTTGCTTGCCAGCAACTGGAACAATGCGTTCAGGTAATTGATCTGGGACGTTTGCAGGTCCGATTCTGCTACGATCAGGTCTAGGTAAGGTTTTATGCCTTCCCTGTATTGTAGTTTCACTATGTAATATACTTCCCTTGCCATGGCCACATTTTCTGCCTGTGTGTGCAGGTAGTATAGGTTGGTTTTATAGTTGGCCATGGCCTGGTTATACTCGGTATAGATGTTCAGTTTTACATTGATCTCATCCCAGTCCGTTCTTTGTTCCTGAAGGTTAGCCTTGCGCACATTTTCATTCCTGCGGAAGCCTGTGAATATCGGCAGGTTCAGTTGCACACCGAATAGTGAATACGGATACCCGTGTTTATACAGTTCGGACAGTTCATTGTTCTGGAATTGATGGAAATAGCTGTAGTAGGCCGACAGCGACGGCATGAAGCCCATCTTATAATACAGTGTGGTCTCTCTTTGTATCCTTTTTGCAGTTTGTATCTGCTGGTATTCTATCCGTTGTTCAAATCGCAGCGGTGCAAGCGTATCTATCAGTATCTCCTGCATCATTTGTGCAGTGTCAAACTGCACGGTGAATGTTTTATCAGAAGGGTAGCCCATCATTTGTTTCAGCAGTGCGTACTTTGCTTTTACAGTTTCAGTGGCACCTTTCAGCCGGCTCAGCGAGTTGTTCAGCGCTATCGATGCCTGCTTATGATCTACCTTATCAGCTATGCCGCTCACAAATCTGTTATAGGCATCCTCTTTGTTTTTACCCAGCCTTGCTGTATCGTCCTTAAACACCTCTATCTGTTGTAGCGACAGCAGCAGGTCATAAAACACCTTACTCACATCCGATACCAGTTCTATTTTAGTACCCGTAGTATTTTGCCTTGCCCTCGTCGTATTCAGTTTCGATGCTTTTGCTGCCAGCAGTACGTCTGTGTTGAACAGGGTCTGGCTTGCGGTCACCTGCGGTATCGAATAATTGAACAAGCCTATATTGATCGGCGTCGGCTTTCCGGTTATATTAGTAAACGACGTTGGCAACTGAAAATAATGTTGAATGTTGGCCATTCCGTTCACCTGTGGCAGCCATCCCGATAGTGCTATTGCATTATTCGTCTTGGCTATCGCCTCATCTATATATGATTGATTAAGTGCCGGCTGGTTCTTCAGTGCGTATTTCAGGCAATCTTTCAGGGTCAGTTTTTCCTGTATAGCACTATTGGCAGGCGCTTGCTGTCCGTAGCCATTTACCGGTAATGCTAATAGTATGGCAAATAAGCTTGTTTTCAGCAGTAAGTGTACAGGTTTTGTACGCACAGTTACATTAAATATTTGGCAATAAATATAGTGAATATTGTAACGTATAGTATTAAGGGGTTGCTTCAACGCTTCAGCAATTTTGTGGCGCAAAGTTACCACTTACCTATAAACCGCATGTACGTACGTCTATTGTTTTTATTGATTGGCACTTAAGTAAGGAGAGGCAATAAGATCAGGGGGTTATAAATTCGTACTATCCTGATATTGGTGAGAAAGGCTCAATAATAGATGGTGCAGTTCCAGGTTTCGCCGGCTACTGTAGAGTCATAGCCACTGCATATTTCTTTGGCATCATCTGCCGTCTGTGAGCCCAGGTCTTTATTCAGCATTACTTTATTGTTGAAGGTACAGGAGCAATGATATACTTTCTTACAGGAACCTGAAGATATAAGTAGAACACCTAAAACAATAACAGTATAAAATGCCTTTTTCATCATGGGCGTATTTGAATTAGCAGCTAATATAGTTTAAATATTCTTTCAGCAGAAATATTCTGGGTTTTTGGTTTTATTTTCCTTGTTCTTAGCCTTTATTTCCATAGAGTTTGCTCTTCACAAGTCCCCATTTATGAAAACGGTGGGCAAATGACACCCTCAGTACGCCGCGGCCATACTTCATGCTGCGTGAAAAATTGATGCTCGATGCTTCTTCAAAATACTTTGTAGGGCAGGTCACCTCAGCTATCTCGTATCCGTTCATGAATATCTGCGAGATCATTTCGTTGTCAAATACAAAATCATCGCTGTTATGGGTAAAATCAATGGAACGGATCACCTCTGCACTGAATGACCGGTAGCCGGTATGGTATTCACTCAGTTTCTGGCCCAGCATTATGTTTTCAAACAAGGTCAGGCAGCGGTTGAATATATATTTATAGATAGGCATTCCTCCTCGTAGTGCGCCCTGGCCCAGTATTCTGGAGCCCAGCACTACAGGATATACATCCATGGCTATTATCGACGACATAGCGTGAATAAGCTTTGGGGTATATTGGTAGTCCGGATGCAGCATGATCACTATATCCGCACCTATTTCCAGTGCTTTTTTATAGCAGCTCTTCTGGTTTCCGCCATAGCCCTTATTCACCTCATGCTTGATGATGTGCTTTATACCCAGCCTTTTTCCTTCTTCCACGGTATCATCGCGGCTGTTATCATCTACCAGCACCACATCGTCCACTATATCAAATGGGATCTCATTGTAAGAACGTTCCCGCGTCCGTGCAGCATTATAAGCTGGCAATACAACAACTATTTTCTTTCCGTTCAGCATAAGTATTGGCGCAAAAGTAATAAGTTATGGGTATAAAGTATATAGCGAATAAGTGTAAAGTGATTTATTTACATATCACGACGTAAACTCCATGTGCGTCACTATCAGGTTACTGTTGGCTCTCGCCAGTACTTTACCCTCCAGGTCATATACATGGCACTCTACATTTATTATCTTTTTACCCACTCTCAGCACTTTCGATATTGCCCTCAGCCGTTGTCCTTCTTTTATTGCATACAGGAAGTCCACATTCAGCGTCAGCGATGTATAGTGCTGCTCCACATCCAGGCTCACTACCGCCCAGCCTATCGCTTCGTCTATTACCAGGCTCATCATGCCGCCATGTATATGGCCATATGGGTTGGTCATCTCATGGCGCACTTCTGTGGTCAGGGTTGCTCCGCCTTTTTCCACATGCTCCAGCGTAAACTTCAGCCAGTTACCTGCCGGCGACCGCGAATCGGTCACTTCCTTGCCTTCATAGTTTTCTTTAATGTATTTCAGTACACCGCCGGGGGGTATTCCTTTGTAGCCCATGTAGCAAAGGTAAGGTTCATTATTTAAAGGTTATTTCATAGCTCAATATCTTAAAAATGCTACTTTAGCCCTATGGATATTGCGGACTCGCAGAAAGTTAGTACTTCATCAAGGTCGTTGCATCGGGCATGGTCTATGTACGACTGGGCCAATTCGGCATACAACCTCGTTATTACCTCCACTATTTTCCCTGCTTACTACAATGCCATTACTACGCTTACCAAAGATGGTGCGACGATCGATGATAAAGTCTCCTTCTTCGGTATTACTATCAAGAACAGTACGCTGTTCAATTATTCAATTGCCACATCATACCTCATCATAGCGCTCATCTCACCTATACTCTCTTCTATTGCCGATTATAAGGGCAATAAGAAGCGGTTCATGCAGTTGTTCTGCTACATCGGTGCTATTGCTTGTTGCGGTCTTTATTTTTTCCGCAGCGACACACTTGAACTGGGTATTATATGCTCGTCCATTGCTGCGTTAGGGTACTGCGGCAGCATCGTTTTTTACAATGCTTACCTGCCCGAGATCGCTATCGAAAGCGAACGGGATCGTGTCAGTGCCCAGGGGTTTGCTTATGGCTATGTAGGCAGTGTGCTGTTGCAGGTTATTTGCCTGGTTTTTGTGTTACAGCCCGGTTGGTTTGGCATTACAGACGATTCTTTCGCACCGCGTTTGTCTTTCCTGTTGGTAGGGCTGTGGTGGGCAGGGTTTGCACAGATCGCTTTCTTCCGCTTACCCAACGGCATACCAGTTACTGCACGGCGGGAACATAGCCTCGTTACCAATGGGTTCTACCAGTTACAAAAGGTTTGGAAGGAGATAAAAGAACATAGAGTTTTGAAGACCTACCTCGCTGCCTTTTTCTTCTACAGCATGGGGGTGCAGACTGTTATGTTGGCAGCCGCATTGTTTGGCAGTAAAGAACTGCACTTGAAGACCGGTGAGCTCATCACAACGATTCTTATCATCCAGTTAGTGGCTATAGCAGGTGCATTTATCATGGCAAAGCTGTCCAATGTTTTTGGCAATCTCAGGGTGTTATTGTTCGTGGTTTTCATCTGGATCGGGGTATGTATTGCGGCTTATTATACCACCACTGCTTTTCAGTTCTACATAGTTGCTGCAATAGTGGGGCTAATTATGGGTGGCATACAATCCCTCAGCCGCTCCACATATGCCTGCTTGATGCCGGAAACCCACGATACAGCATCTTTTTTTAGCTTTTATGATGTTACAGAGAAAGTTGCCATAGTAGCGGGTATGATTTCATTTGGGTATATAGATAGTATTATGAATATGCGCAGCGCCATAGTCGCCCTTATCACATTCTTTGCTGTCGGGGCATTGGTTTTGTATATTGCAATAAGAAGGGACAGGCCAATAGCTGCCCCTCGAAATATTGTGTGAGCGGAACTGCACCATATTTTGACTTTTTAATTTTGACTTTTTAATTTTCAACTATGCGACTTTTCACAATAAACGCAGGATATTTTAAACTGGATGGTGGCGCTATGTTTGGTGTGGTGCCAAAGAGTATGTGGCAGAAAGCAAACCCTGCAGACGACAACAATATGTGCACCTGGGCTATGCGTTGCCTGCTTATCGAGCATGGCAATTATCGCATACTTGTAGATAACGGCATGGGCAATAAGCAGGACGAGAAATTCTTCAGCCATTACTACCCGCATGGCGAGGACAGTATAGAAAAGGGCCTGGCCGCACATGGTTTTACTATGGATGATATTACCGATGTGTTCCTTACGCATCTGCATTTCGATCATTGTGGCGGATCAATAAAACGTGAAGGCGATGATCTGGTACCTGCTTTCAAAAATGCGTTGTACTGGACCAACCATAAGCATTGGCAGTCTGCCATTGCTCCTAATGATCGTGAGAAGGCTTCGTTCCTGAAAGAGAACATTTTACCTCTGGAAAAAAGCGGGCAACTTCGCTTCGTGGAAACTGGAGATGGCGACGAGTGGCTGCCCGATATACGCCTTCGTTTTGTCAATGGCCATACGGACAGTATGATGCTGCCGCAAATTAAATACAACGATACTACTATACTGTACTGTGCTGATTTGATGCCCAGTGTGGCACACATCTCGCTGCCTTGGGTTATGGCTTACGATATGCGTCCGCTCGATACACTTGGCGAAAAACATAAGATACTCAATGAGGCTGTAGCTAACAATTGGATACTGTTCTTTGAGCATGACCCAAAGAACGAATGCTGCACATTGCAGCAGACAGACAGGGGTATTAAGTTGAAAGAAACTTTTAAACTTAGCGAGCTGGATGCCCGTCTTAACGGTTAAGGACAGATCAGATATTAAGCATGAAGGACTTCTTGCTGTGGTTTCTGTACACTACTGATACAAAGTAAACGCCTCTGCGCAGTTTATTTATTGCTACGGTATTATACCGTGCCGATATCCGTGTTTGTTTCACCATATTACCCTCACTATCGTTTATAACTACCCATATTTCTTTATCCATATTGGGCAGCCCGTTCAGCGTTATCTGGCCGTTTGCTATTACCATTTCTGTATTCGCAAATTCGTTGGCTTTTGCTGTTTCCTTTTTCTTGCCGGTATTGTTAGTATATATGTTTGCAGACTGTGCCAGGGCTGTACCTATTGCGGTACATATAGCAATTATGAGGAGCACTAATTTCATAGCTTCTTATTGAAGCATAAAACTAGTGCTGATGGTTGTTATACCGCTACCGCAAAAAGGGTGATTTGCACTATTGTGCGTGCTGAAAAAGGGTGAAAAAAGGGTTAGTTATTCTTCCTTATTAGTCCAGTGCATACTCCATCCTTACGATCACATTCGCAGTTTTGTTCTTGCTCGATGTGTTGTAGGCTCCGCTGTAGGTAAATGTTTCGTTACTATACTGCCCGGTTATCTGGAACACGCCCATGTTTGCTTCCTTCATTTTTCCCAGCGATCCGTTAGCATTATTAGCTATCGTTTGCGCACGGTTATACGCATCTGCTGATGCTTGTTTCAGCAGGCTTATCTTCAGGTCGGCAAGCTTGGTATAGTAGTACAGCGGCTCTTCAGAGCTAAGTTCCACACCACCTTGCAATAGCTCTGTTATCTCTCTCGATACCTTCTCTACTTTGTCTATACTCTTCGACTCTATTTTTACCGCTTGTCTCAGTTTATATCCTTTGAAAACGGTGCCGGTAACTTTACCATCCTCATTATAAGTTTGCTCGGTCAGCTTTTCACTCACTATCGATGTGAATACTATTTCTTCTTTATTCACGCCATGAGCCGTCAGGTAACTCATTATCTGCAACTCATCACCTTTCAGTTTTGTATAAGCATCCTTTATGTCCATTGATGTCCGTTCAAACGACGCCGACCATACGATCAGGTCTGCCGTAAAATCATGGTAAGCGCTACCCGCCACGCTTATCGTATTGTGCATTTTGAATTTGTAGTTATACGCCTTACCAACTACCCATCCTGCTGTGATGATGGTAATTCCCAGTATAATGGCAGAAACATAATTTTTCATAAGCTGGATATTGTGTGGTGAATATATTTGAGGATTAATGTAAATATACTGTTTTACAAATGATAGTGTTTTATAAAGTATAGTTAAGAATAGATATCGTTAAGACACAAGCTTTTCATTTTTCCATATTATCGGTTGCTGCAACTATAGGCACCATCAAACCACCAATAGATTTTTCGTCTTGGGCCGCATTCCTTTATATCAGACCTTTGTATCACAAACTGTAGTTCACATCGATTGGGAGATCCACCAATTATTCGATATATCATTTTCCATCAAGTAAATCCTTTAATCCTTTGAATCAGGGTTCTGCTTATGGGGTGACTTTGGGGTGTCTGAGGTCACCAACAGAATTTGAAAATCAACGCCTTAGGTTTTATGGGGTGTCGCAGAAAATGTTCAAAATGGGGTGACCCCATCATTTCCCATCATGTAAATCCTTTAATCCTTTCAATCATGGTTCTGCTTATGGGGTCACTTTGGGGTGTCTGGGGTGACCAATAGAAATTGAAAATCAATGCATTATGTCTCTGGGGTGTCCTAGAAAAAATCAAAATGGGGTGACCCATCATTTTCCATCGTGGCTGATCTTCTTATCCCTTACACCTTACCCCTTATACCTAATACCTGCGCCATTTTGTCCAATTATACCCGATTGGCAAAATAATTGCAGCCTAATGGTGCACTATGTTTTTTAAAAAAAAGAAGGTTATGAATAATAATACGAATACCGGTAATGAAAATGCCGACAATTTGGCGCAAAATCAGGATATGGATGAAGCTTTGTCAAATGTCTTGAACTCAGATGACAGTAGGGCTGGTAGTGAATTAAGTGAAAGTAATGACGAAGAGTCTGAAAAACTGGCTGCAGAACTGGCCGAAATGAAAGACAAATACCTCAGAATGGTCGCCGAGTTCGACAATTTCAGGAGAAGGAATGCTAAAGAAAGGGTAGAACTGGTACAGACTGCAGGCAAGGATATAATTGAGTCCCTGCTGGTGGTTATGGATGATGTCAACAGGGCTGCAAAACAGCTCGACAGCACCACTGATATTGCAATTATGAAGGAAGGCGTTTCATTGGTATTTAATAAATTCCGTAATATATTGCAGCAGAAAGGATTACGTGCTATGGATGCGGTAAACGAAGAGTTTAATCCCGATTTGCATGAGGCGATCACAGAGATCCCTGCTCCAAGCGAAAAAATGAAAGGTAAGGTTATAGACGTTGTGGAAGATGGTTACTACCTGAATGACAAGCTGATAAGGCATGCAAAGGTAGTGGTGGGCAACTGAGGATAGCTGAATAAGTATTTTAAACATTCCGTGACATACGGGGAGGCACTTGTAAAACTGAGTGTCTTAAGGATTTTTCAAACATGGCAAAAAGAGATTATTACGAAATATTGGGTGTTGCAAAAGGCGCAACCAGCGATGAGATAAAGAAGTCTTATCGCAAGATAGCGATGCAGTTTCACCCCGACCGTAATCCCGGTAATAAAGAAGCAGAAGAAAAATTTAAGGAGGCTGCAGAAGCTTACGATGTGCTCAGCACTCCCGATAAGCGTGCCCAGTACGACCGTTTTGGTCATTCAAGCCCTGGTGGCGGTGGTGGTGGTTACGGCGGCCAGGCCGGCGGTATGCGCATGGAGGATATCTTCCAGAATTTCGGTGACATATTCGGCAACGATATGTTTGGCGGTATGTTCGGTGGCGGCGGTGGTGGTGGCCGCAGGCAGGGTACTCGTGGTGCCAACCTTCGTATAAAACTGAAAATGGACTATGGCGAAATTGCTAATGGTGCCAATAAAAAAATAAAAGTAAAGAAGCACATTACCTGTACTCAATGTACCGGCAGTGGCGCTAAAGATAAAGGCTCTATACAGAATTGTGGTTCCTGCGGCGGTTCTGGCCAGGTTAGGCGTGTGACCAATACCTTCCTTGGGCAGATGCAGACGGTCACTACTTGCCCGTCTTGCAATGGCGAAGGAAGCACCATCACGCAGAAATGTAGTGGTTGTAAAGGCGAGGGTAGGGTATATGGCGAAGAAACACTGAGCCTCGATATACCTGCAGGTGTTCTGGACGGTATGCAGCTCAGCATGAACGGTCGTGGTAATGCCGGTGAGCGTGGCGGCCCTCCGGGCGACTTGCTGCTGCTGGTAGAAGAAGAAAAGCATGAATCACTCATGCGTCGTGACCTTGACGTGGTGTACCAGCTCAATGTATCATTCCCCGATGCTGTTCTGGGTATGCAGGCCGAGGTGCCTACAATAGATGGCAAGGCTAAGATCAAGATTCCACCGGGCACACAGAGCGGTAAGATATTCCGACTGAAGGGCAAGGGCTTCCCAGCATTCCAGTCTTATGAAAAGGGTGATGAATTGATCGAAGTAAATGTTTGGTCTCCGCTCACGCTTACTAATGAAGAAAGGGATATGATGGAAAAGCTGAAAAGCTCACCAAACTTCAAGCCCGGACCTGAAGCTGGCAAGCACGAAAAAGACGACAAGAGTTTTTTTGATAAAATAAAGGACGCATTCGGGAGCTGATCTTTTCAGCTCTCGTTTTCGGTCTGCTTTACTGATGCCATATCATTTGCTCCAATTCATTTCTGGTAACAACGTTGGCCCTGTATTGCTGATACATGATCCATTTCTTTTGCCAGCGTTCCCATAGTTCAGGCACACCTCGCCACAGTAGTTTTTTATCCTTGCTGACGATGAATATATTGGTGTAGTCAGTGCTGGTAGAGATGAACATATCATCACCTGGTAATTCAATTACATTGCCGCCACGCGTAGGCCCCATTGTTGTAACGAATTTATACTCAGAGTCTATAGCTGCACATTTGTATTCCCATATCTTTTCACCCTGTATGTTTATTTTCTGTACAGATGGGATATTGGATGGTTCTTGTTTCCTGGTGTTATTGTTATAGAGATAGATGTAACCATTTTCTGAATACTTTACACTATGTTGTCCGCTAAACAGGTCCTCCTCTTTTTTTGCAGGATTGCCGGCCTTGTATTGCTGCCCGATAGTGTTCAGTACGGTACCTTCCGGGTACTTGATCTTAATGATACGGTTAGTATTACGGAAGCTTAGGTACACTTCCTTTGCTTTTTCATCAAAGTAAAAGGAGTTGACATGTACGTCATAACTCTTATTGCCATACACGTCATTAATATATGCCAGGTCCGATGATTCAAAGTAAGTACGGGTATTCCATTCCCAAACTACTTTACCTGCTTCATCATACTCCACAAGAGTGCCAAAGGGAAATAATTGGTAACCTTCACGGTTTGTATTAGTGTCAGCAACAGTGTATAGGCTTTTGTTATCAGCGGATGGTTGATGCGCTTTCCATAACCCTGGCTCGGTGCTCAACAGCATATAGTGGCCATTGGTGGTGCGGGTAAACTCATGGTGGTAATGTTTGTATTTGTCGGTTGCATCATTATTTGGTCCCTTCCATAGCACTTCTCCTTTGTAGTTGATCTCGTATCCTCGTTTGTCGTCTGCAATGAATGTGATGGTCCCTTGGGATGTGAGTTTAAGATCACTGATAAAGGTTTTGGGATTAATTCTGCCTTCTACATTCGGTAGGTACCATATCGACTGACCATTCATATCATACAGAGCTCTGTTACCGTCAAGGAATACAAAATGGTCTTTGTACTTTTCTGAATGTTTCGTTATTCGGAGACGTACTTTGTCTGTATCCACCTCGGTTACCTTTCCTACAGCAAAATGGTGCAGGTCGCTATACTGGGTACGTCCCTTTTTCGGTTTGAAGACCACACGCCAGGTATATTGTCTGCCCCATGCCGGGGCAAGTCCTATGAGTTTCGCCTCATTACTTTCAAAAGTGGAAACGATCTTTTTAGTGAAGGAATCTGTAGAGAAGATATTACCTCCGGCAAGTTCTATCTTGTATTTGCCTGCATCAGCTTCGGGTTTCCACGAAAAACCGATCAGCCTGTAGGTAATTTGGGCACCTTCTTCAGGCATTGTTTGCCCCCATAACAGTGTGGGAAGTAATAATAGCAGTAAGCAAAATCTATACATGGCATTAAAGTCTATGCAATTGTAAGCAAAAAACCTTGTATAAAAATCGTAACTATTGTTACTGGATTTGACCAATGTTACAGACCGTTAATATATTGATGTATCATTGATATGAGCATGCTTGCACATTCTCCGTGAATTAAATACTGATTTAATATTAATACATTTTTCTTCTTACAGTTTTATTACCTTTGTGGCCGTTAAAAAAATCCTCTTTACCAATATAATTACCGACATACTATGGGTTATGTAAAAGACCTTTTCAAAGCTAAGGCAGATGAGCAAAGTAAGGATATCAAAAGTATCATTGAAAAGCATGGTAACAAGAAAATAGAAGATGTTACGCTTGCCCAGGTTTACCAGGGTATGCGTGGTATTACTGGTCTGGTTACCGAAACATCATTATTGGATGCTAATGAAGGTATCCGTTTCCGTGGGTTCTCTATACCCGAGTTAAGGGAAAAACTACCTAAGGTAGAAGGTGGCAACGAGCCGCTGCCTGAAGGTTTGTTTTACCTGATGCTGGTGGGTGAGGTACCTACGCAGGAAGATGTGGATCACATATCTGCTACATGGGCACGTCGTTCACACGTTCCTAACTATGTGTTCGATGTAATAGAATCATTCCCTGTTTCATCGCATCCGATGACACAGTTCACTGCTGCCGTACTGGCGTTGCAGACAGAATCAAAATTTGCAAAAGCTTATAATGAAGGTATTAGCAAGAAGGAGCATTGGGACTTCGTTTACGAAGATACTATGACCCTGATTGCCCGCCTGCCACGTGTTGCAGCGTATATCTACCGTCGTAAATATAAAGGCGGTGAGCACATTCAGCCCGATGGCATGTTGGACTGGTCAGGCAATTTCGCGCACATGCTCGGTTACGAGGATGATAGCTTTAAAGAACTGATGCGCCTGTATTTGACCATACATGCTGACCATGAAGGTGGTAACGTATCTGCTCATGCTACGCACCTTGTTGGCTCTGCATTGAGCGATCCTTATCTTTCATTTGCCGCAGGTATGACTGGTCTCGCAGGTCCGTTACATGGCCTCGCTAACCAGGAAGTAATTCGCTGGATAGAAGAAATGTGCAAAGACCTGAACTCAGATGCGCCAACTAAAGATCAGATAGCTGCTTATATCAAAAAGACTCTTACTGAAGGTAAAGTAGTACCGGGCTATGGTCACGCAGTACTTCGCAAAACTGATCCGCGCTTTACTGCACAGATGGAATTTGCAAAACGTCATTGCCCTGAAGATCCTACTGTAAAAACAGTTTGGAACGTGTACGAAGTTGCGCCTCCAATTCTGGAAGGTACTGGTAAGATCAAGAATCCATGGCCTAACGTTGATGCGCATTCCGGTGCATTGCTGAAGCATTATGGCTTGGTGGAAGAAGAGTTCTACACAGTGTTGTTCGGTGTTTCCCGTGCACTCGGTGTGCTGGCCAGCCTTTGCTGGGACAGGGCTCTGGGCTTCCCGCTGGAACGTCCGAAGTCTATCACTACTGAGTGGGTTAAGAAATTCATAGCAAAAGAAGAAGCAGTAGCTTAATATATATTAGGTAACAGAATTACTGGAAAGCATGCAGGCATACTGCTTGCTTTTTAGTTTTAATAGAACAGGTTTAATAACGATCATCAACATATTAATTATGAGTAAAGGACCAATATCCCAGTTTATACAACATCATTATCGCCACTTTAACGCAGCGGCTCTGGTAGATGCTGCAAAAGGTTATGAAACACACCTGATGGAAGGTGGTAAGATGCTGGTGTCACTGGCAGGCGCTATGAGTACCGCAGAACTCGGTATCTCATTTGCTGAAATGATCCGTTCCGGCAAAGTAGATATCATCAGCTGTACAGGAGCAAACCTCGAAGAGGACATCATGAACCTCGTAGCCCATTCACACTACAAGCGTGTGCCCAATTACAGGGACCTCACACCTACCGAAGAATTTGAATTGCTGGAGCAAGGTTATAACCGTGTTACCGATACTTGTATTCCTGAAGAGGAAGCATTCCGTAGGATCCAGCGCCATATCTATAAGATATGGAAGGATGCTGAAGAGAAAGGTGAGCGTTACTTCCCCCATGAGTTTATGTATAAACTATTGCTCAGCGAGGTAATGAAGCCTGACTATGAAATAGATCCTAAGCATAGCTGGATGATCGCGGCCGCAGAAAGGAATATTCCGATCATCGTTCCGGGATGGGAAGACAGTACCATGGGTAACATCTTTGCATCTTACTGCATCAAGGGAGAGCTGAAGCCTTCAACCATGAAGAGCGGTATTGAATACATGATGTGGCTTACCGAATGGTATCGTGGCAACTCATCAGGCAAGGGTGTTGGGTTCTTCCAGATAGGCGGTGGTATTGCCGGTGATTTCCCGATATGCGTGGTACCGATGATGTACCAGGACCTGGAATGGCATGATGTTCCGTTCTGGAGTTACTTCTGTCAGATCAGCGACAGTACTACATCTTATGGTTCATACAGCGGTGCTGTACCAAATGAAAAGATTACATGGGGCAAACTTGATATCCATACCCCTAAATTCATAGTAGAAAGTGATGCTACTATTGTAGCTCCATTAATATTTGCCTACATCTTAGGCTGGTAAAGATTATTTATTAGCGTATCAGGTGCTTTGCAACAATGGTACATTATGAACTTGTAAGCAATAGTTGTTTGTGTTTTTTAGCATATAAGATACCTCTCGCAATGAAAAATATTATTGCGAGTATCAGCACTACTGTGATAAAATAACCGGAAATTTCCGAAAGGCTGGATTCATATAATAAACCGCTAAGACCGGCATAGATAAAAAATATTAAGAATAATACTGTAATGATAGTTGCAAGTATGAAAGAAGTAAATGGTTTTCTAATACTTATGATGCCTGATACAAAATAAATCAGGCTTATAGTTCCAAAAAAGATTAGGAGTACAATAGCCTCCTCTCTTTCCTCCTCATGTTGAAGTTCTAAGCTTAAAAAGCCAATGCTAG
>CAYZKL010000008.1:50432-66270 GCA_964478855.1 uncultured Flavipsychrobacter sp. | reverse complement strand
AGGTTGGTTTTTGCATTGGAGAGTTTGCCCTCGAGCAGTACAAACCTGAAATAATGGATGGTGCCCACTTTCTCAAATAGCGTGAATGTGCAGTTATCAAGCCCGTGCCTGATCTTATCAAGCGAGGCGGATATCCTGGCGTGATGTTCCGGTATTACCGGTGTAACTAATGTTAATGCGCCCTGGCTTACCATATATTGCAATTAAAACACTTAATATCTTGTTTTACAACAAGAAAGAACACAAAGAAACAATTAATAAATAATAAGTAATAACCCGATAAAACTACTATTTTTAGGGAATTTGCAAAAGAAATCATATTTTAACACCAATATTTAACCATAGCAGGCATGATCAAAAACATTGATCGGAATAATGTGATCAATTATGGGGAGGATTCGCTGATCATCGTTACAAAGAGTAACGAACATGCGGACCCGTATTGCCTTAAAGTACTTAATGATGAATTTCCCCAACCTGAAGTACTGATAAGGCTGGAAAACGAGTACGAATTGTGCTCAGCGACCTCGTCGCCTAACATCAGGAAAGCCCTTCAGAAGACCACAATTGATAATCACCACGCTATAGCGCTGGAGTTTATTGACGGGATGGACCTGAATAAGGCCTTTGCAAAGAATACCGCAAAATCATTTACCGAGCAATTGATGCTGGCGGTACACCTTGCCGAAGCAGTATCTGAACTGCACAGGGAAAACATCATTCACGGGCAGCTAAACCCGTCTAATATCCTGATAGAATACATTACCAATAAAATATTCCTCATTGACTTCAGTATGGCGGCGCGCCATGCCAACACGATCAGTGAGCATAATTTCATAAAGAATGCCGGCACCGAAGAGCTGAGGTACATATCGCCGGAGCAGACAGGAAGGATAAACAGGAATACCGATGCCCGCTCAGACCTGTATTCGCTGGGGGTGATACTATACAAGCTGTTTACAGGTATAACCCCGTACGAGTCTTCTGATGCCGTAGAACTGATCTACTGTCATATAGCCCAGCCACCGATACCACCCGACCAGGTAAATACAGACCTGCCCAAGGTGATATCGGACATTATAATGAAGCTGCTGGCCAAAAATGCAGAAGACAGGTACCAATCTGCGTTCGGGGTGCATTATGACCTAGAAACCTGTATATCTTACCTGCAATCCAATAAGAACATCAACTCTATAGTGCTTGCAACCAATGACTATTCGGGCAAGTACTTCATACAACAAAAACTATACGGGCGCGATCACGAGATAAAGACGTTGTTCCATATATTCGATGAGTGCGTGGATGGCGATAAGCAGCTGCTTATGGTATCGGGCTATTCGGGTAGTGGTAAATCGGCACTGATAGACGAGATACACCAGCCGATAGCCGAGAAAAACGGCCTGTTCATCAAGGGTAAGTTTGACCAGGTGCAACTGGATACCCCATACTTTGCATTCAGGCAGGCATTTGCCGAGCTGATCAAGTACATACTGATAGCAGACCAGACAGTACAGTTCAAATGGAAGAAAAAGGTAAACGATGTGATAGGTAATTCTGGCAAGGTGCTTACCGACCTGATACCCGGAATTGAGACACTGATAGGGGTACAACCTGAAGTAGTGGACCTGAAAGGTGTAGAAGCCCAGAACCGTTTCAACTATGTGTTACTCAACTTCCTCCACGCCACGCTGGATAAGGATATGCCGCTTGTCATATTCATTGACGACCTGCAATGGGCAGATGTATCGTCACTGAATCTGATAAAGGTGATCATGAATGATAAGGACCTAAAACACCTTATGATCATCGGCGCTTATCGGAACAATGAGGTAAACCAGGAACATCCGCTGGCAAAGCTCATGAGTGAGCTTAACCATAAAGAAATTCCATACAGCGAGATAGAACTGACGGACCTGTCGTATAAAAACGTATATGGCATTGTGCATGACCTGCTGCGTACCAACCAGCAGGATACAGGTGTGCTGGCCGAAATAATATTTTCAAAGACGAATGGCAATGCGTTTTACGTACACCAGTTCCTGAAAACCATCTATGAAGAGCAATACCTGAAATTTGATTTTGATAAGCGGGAATGGACGTGGAACAAAAACCTGATACTGGAAATGAACGTATCGGGTAATGTTGTTGATTTCATTGCCTTGCTGATACAGAAAATGCCGCAGGATATTATTGACATCCTGAAAACGGCATCATGCCTGGGCAACAGGTTCAATAAAGCTACACTGGCGCTTGTAAAGGAACAAAGTGAAAAACAAGTGGACAAGCTACTGCAACAGCCACTTATTGACGGACTGATCATATCCGTATCCGGCCAATTCAAATTTGCACATGACAGAATACAGCAGGTAATATACTCACTGATACCTGACGAAGATAAAAAAGTAATACACTTACAGATAGGCAAGGTGCTATCTACAAATAGCGTTGAAGAAGAACAGCAAGAGAACATCTTTGATATCGTAAACCAATGGAACATTGGTGCCGACCTGATCACTGATGCTCCTACAAAACTAAACCTTGCGAACCTGAACCTGACTGCGGCCCGTAAAGCTGTATTCTCAGCGGCCTACCCTATGGGACTTGCGTATTTTGAAAAAGCGCTGGAACTGCTACACAACGACTGGGCAAGCAGGTATGACCTGATGCTTACCGTTACCGTTGAAGCCGCAGAATCTGCTTACTTCTCGGGCGAGTATGATAAGGTGGACAGTTGGGTGAAGGATGCAACCAATCACAGTAAAAATCTTACAGACTCTGCCAGGGCATATGAAGTAAGTATTAAAAAGCTGATCGCACAGAATAAGCTGATAGAGGCGATAACGCTAGGCCTGTCCGTGCTGGATAAAATGGGCATCCACTTTACCATCAAGCCAGGCCAGTTCAAAACGATCATTGAATTACTGCGTACGAAGTGGGTACTCAGGAACAAGGGCATAGAATTCTTCAATAACCTGCCGGAAATGACTAATCCGGAGACAAATGCGATCATGCGCATTTTGTCGGACATTTCTTCGGCATCCTATTTTGCTGCACCGGAATTGGTTCCGTTACTGGTATTCAAACTGGTAAGGCTTACCGTAAGCGATGGGCTGTCGAGAAAGTCACCATACAGCTTTGCCGCTTACGGGTTTATACTGAGCGGCTATATGGGCGAAGTGGATAATGGTATCACTTACGGTAAGATAGCCATGAACCTGATGCACAAACTGAAAGCGGATGAGGTGAGCGGACTGATCAGGACCACTAATAACGTATTTTTAACCCACTGGCGTGAGCCGCTGCATAACACCATTGATGACCTTGAGGACGCATTCCGCTATGCAATGGAATCGGGTGATAACGAGTGGAGTTCTTATGCGGCGCAGAACATGGCCTACCAGCTATTTGTAATGGGATACCCGCTTGGCAGCTTGGGCAAAAAGACAGAAGCGCTGGATCAGCAGATAGAAAAATTCAGGCAGGATCTGACGATAACGAGGTTGCGAATATTCAGGCAGTCTATCGTTAATCTAACTGTAGAACATGACGAGCCGGATGTGCTGAAGGGTGAAATATTTGATGAAGATGTGATCAGCCTAGCGGATATCTCTGTTAACAATAAAGTTTATTTCCATAATCTCTACTTCCAGAAGGCATTTATTGCATTGGTGTTCAATATGCCGGAAAAGGCAAGACAACACATAGATAAAGCAGGCGAATTCCTGGAAAGTGTAAGAGGGTCTGTGCTCTATTCCCTGTATTATTTTTACCAATCACTGGCTATTACAGCTTCTATAACCGAATCCGGACTGTCGGCAAAAAGCAGTGACCTGAAAATAGTAAAGAAGAATATAGCAAAATTAAAAAAGAACGAAAAATACTGCCCAGAGAATTATACGTATAAGCGTATGTTCATAGAAGCAGAGCTGGCGCGGATACAAGGAGATAAGCACAATACTAAACTGCTGTATGATGAGGTACTGAAAGCAGCAACCGGGAACAATATGCTGCATGATGCGGCGATATGCTGGGAGCGAGCTGCACAGTTTTTTGTCAGCAATAACGATGAGGTACTAGGTAACTTCTACATTCAGAACGCATATAAAGCATACCAGCGCTGGGGTGCAGAGGCTAAGCTGAAGCAGATGCCTAAACGCTATAAAATGCTGGAACGCACCGCAAAGGCAGACCAGGACGAAGAAAAAGCAAACGCGAAGGACAATAAAAATACAAGCTTCATAGACCTTGCAACAGTTATCAAGGCCTCATCGGTACTTTCCGGGGAGATCGTACTATCGCGTCTATTGAAAAAGCTGATGGAGATACTGCTGGAAAATGTAGGTGCTCAAAAAGGCTTCTTTATTATGGAGAAGAACGATGTACGCTACATAGAAGCAGAAATTTCGGCAGGTGAAGAAGAGAAGATACTGCAGTCGATACCAGTAGCTAACAGCGGATCGCTGGCAGAGTCGGTAGTCAACTATGTGTACCATACCCGTGAGGTAGTGATGCTGGATGATGCGACACAGAACGTGTTGTTTGCCAATGACGATTTCATAAAATCCAATAAGTCCAAATCAATACTTTGTGTACCTATCCTGAACAGGGATAAGCTGCAAGGCATCATCTACTTATCCAACGATCTTACATCCAGCGCATTCACCGAGCAGCGGCTTGCCCTGCTAAAGATGCTTACCGGGCAGATCGCTATCTCTATTGAGAATGCACTATTCTACTCTGACCTGGAAAATAAGGTGCAGCTGCGTACCAATGAGTTGCTGATAGAGAAGAAGAAATCGGACGACCTGCTACTGAATATATTGCCAGAAGAGATTGCGACCGAGTTGAAACAGACAGGCCGCACCAAGCCTCGTAGCTATGAGATGGTAACGGTAATGTTCACCGACTTTAAGGACTTTACGGTGGAGAGTGAGAACCTTTCACCTGAAGAACTGGTAACCATTGTGGATAATTGCTTCCGCAAGTTTGACGAGATCACTACCCGGTATAATATAGAGAAGATCAAAACCATAGGAGATGCTTACCTGTGCGTAAGCGGTGTGCCAAACCCGCAGGATCACAATGCTGCAAATGTGGCTAGAGCCGCAGTTGAGATCATTGAATACATAAGGCAACAGCGCGCCGAGCACAAGGAAAAAGGAACGCCATATTTTGATATCCGTATAGGTATACACTCCGGCCCTATTGTAGCAGGTATAGTTGGTAACAAGAAATTTGCTTATGATATATGGGGCGATACTGTGAACACTGCGGCCCGTATGGAACAAAACAGTGAGACCAACAGGATCAATATTACTGAAACCACTTATAACCTGATTAAAGATCATTTTGAATGTACTGCACGTGGCAAGAAACATGCTAAGAACAAGGGCATGATAGATATGTATTTTATTGAAAAAGAGATCGTATTGTCAGACAATACTACAGCAGCTGTTGTTTAAATATATATTCACCAATCCATAAACGTTTAGAACATGTCATTAATTCAGCGCCTTAATGCTCCCGGCCCCAAGCGGATCCTTGCCCTAGATGGCGGAGGTGTACGCGGAGCTTTAACACTTGGCTACTTAGCAAGGCTTGAAACGATCCTCGCCAAACAAACCGGCAAACCAGACTTCAGGCTATCGGACTATTTTGACCTTATATCAGGCACCAGCACCGGCTCAATCGTAGCATCATGCCTCGCGCTTGGCATGAAGGTAGAAGATATAAAGGTGAGTTACTTTAAGGTTATCGATAAGATATTCGGCACCAAGTATTCTCAGTGGAACGTGATACCGCACAAGGGGGCTCAAAAGGTCATAGATATATTATTCTCGAAAGCAGATTATGATTCTGTACCTATTGAGGAGGCCTTGCAAGAGATATTTGGCACGATATCGTTAGGAAGTGACGACTTCAAAAGTGGCCTTGTAATCTTTACCAAACGAGCGGATACTAATAGTACATGGCCACTGCTCAATCACCCGGGAGGCAAGTATTTTGACAGTACAGACGGGAGGAATAAAAACATATTGCTATGGAAGGCCGTAAGGGCCAGTGCCGCAGCCCCCACCTACTTTATACCACAGGTAATAGATGTGGGTGGCGGAGCATCCTCTGCTGCATTTGTTGATGGCGGTATGAGTATGGCAAACAATCCAGCACTCCAGACATTGATGGTAGCCACCCTACAGGGCTTCCCTTTCCGCTGGAAGATGGGTGCTGATAACCTGATGCTGGTATCGATAGGCACGGGAGTAACAAAAACAAAAAAACAGGCCATGGAGATCACTGCTTACCAGCAGTTCAAATGGGCGGCACAAATACCTGATATGCTGATGCAGGATGCATCATGGCACAACCAAGCAATTTTGCAATGGATGTCACAGTCGCCAGTGGCATGGGATATAGACGGTGAGATGGGCAATCTTGATGGCGATCTACTGACCCATGAAAGCAATCCTCAGAAAGGATTAATATCGTACATGCGGTATAACACATGGGTTATGAAAGATGAACTTGAAAAACTCATGTCGGCATCCTATTCCGAAAAACAGGTGGAAGACCTGATGGAGATGGATAAAGCGGAGAACTGCGATGACCTCTATGATATTGGTAATGCTGCCGCAAAACTGCAAATGCATGAATCGCACTTCCCAGAATCTTTTGTTCCTTAGTCTAAATAGTTCGTCAAATAAAAAAGCCTTCCGTACGGAAGGCTTTTTTATTAACTAAATATTAAAGACTATGATTTCATATTGATAAACTGGAGCGCCAGTTCCAGATCGGATGTGCGGCAAAGCTGTATCACATCCTGCAAGTCGTCAATTTTCTTAGCAGTAACACGAATAATGTCATCCATAATAGCCGCCTGCACTTTAAGACCGCTTTCTTTTATCACCTTTACTATCTTCTTCGCATTATCCTTATCTATACCATTGCGTATCGGCACAGTTTTACGGATATATTTACCAGAGCCGGTAGCTTCTTTGGTCATGTCGAAACATTTGGCATCAAGGCCCTGGCGCATAGCCTTGGTGAGCAGAACGTCTTCAAGCTGCTGCAGTTTCATATCGCTCTCTACCTCTATGGCTATGGTCATATCCTTCTTATTGAGCTCAAACGACACATGAGTGCCTTTGAAATCCCAACGGTTGTCTATTTCCTTTTTGGCAATATTCACTGCATTATCCAATGTCTGCAGGTCTACTTTGCTGGATATATCAAATGATGGCATGATGTAAAAGTAAAAATTAAAAACTGAAAATTAAAAAACGTTAGCCGGATTGCAAACACTTCTATCCTAGCAAACTGCCTTTTGCTCTTTTTGTATTTTATAGGCATCTATCACTTCCTGATACAGCTTTTCGTACAGAGGTATGATATGTTGCTTCTCAAACTTTTTGGCCTGGGCTATTGCTGCTTTTTTGAAATGGTGTAATCTATCATCATCACTAAGAATGTAAATGGCATTTTTAGCCATATCGTCCACATCGCCGACATTACTCATAAAGCCTGTCTTGCCATTAATGTTGATCTCAGGCAATCCACCGGCATTGGTAGATATGACGGGTACATTACATGCCATTGCTTCCAGTGCTGACAGCCCGAAACTCTCGGTCTCAGACGGCAATATGAACAGGTCTGCAATGCTCAGTATCTCACTGATCTGCTCCTGCTTGCCGAGAAAACGAATATCATTGTACAACCCGAGCGTACGAGCAAGGTCCTCAGCTTTCTGCCGCTCCGGGCCATCGCCTATCATCAGCAGCTTGCTGGGTATCTCTTTCTTAATTTTTTCAAAAACCTTGATCACATCAGGAACACGCTTCACTCCCCTGAAATTAGATACGTGTACCAGTATGCGTTCATTATTTGGGGCCAGCATCTGCTTGAAGTGATCCTTGTCGGCCTGGTAAAAACGCTTGATATCCACAAAATTCGGGATAACGTGTATATCCTTTTCTATCTTGAATGAATTAAGTGTTTCCGCTCTCAGGTTATCAGACACTGCAGTTATGGCATCTGATTCGTTGATAGAGAAAGTAACCACCGGCTCATAGGTGGCATCTCTGCCAACCAAGGTAATATCGGTGCCGTGCAGTGTTGTAATAAACGGTATATCCCTGCCCGTTTTCTTCAAAATCTGGCGGGCGAAATATGCAGCCGATGCGTGGGGAATGGCGTAGTGGAGATGCAGAATATCCAGGTCCTGGTTGACTATCACATTCACCATTGCACTTGCAAGCGCGGTCTCATAAGGTGGAAAATCAAATAAAGGATAGGTAGGCACCTTAACCTCATGAAAATAGATATTGGGATGAAAACTTTGGGTAAGCCTTACGGGTTGCTCGTAAGTAATGAAATGCACCTCATACCCCTTATCAGAGAGCGCAAGCCCCAACTCGGTAGCCAGTACACCACTGCCACCAAATGTCGGGTAACAAACTATTCCTATCTTCATATCCTTAGTTTTTCTATTCCCCACAGAGAATTAAATGCAAATATCGCAGGTGTACACCAAATAACATCAATAGGGGTATTGGTATAAACAATAAATACCTTGCTGCCCTATAATGCAGTTATTTTATTAACAGTTGCCCAGTTGCGGGCAGTTGCCGAAACACCCAATTTTTTCTCAATCACTGAATTATTGAGCTTTGTATTACCAAAGGCCACAGTTACAAAATACAGGTCCTTGCCGATGATATGAATTTCCTCCTGTTCATTCAGATACTTCTTTAACAGATCCATTGCATCAGCCGGCGGCGTATCTGATAAAAAAGTAACATATAGCTTTCGGGTGTCTTCGGTGAGTACTTGTTTAAACGGGTTATTGCTTATCACTTTTTGTACATCTTCGATACTCCGAACTATGGTTGGCACGTCGTAACCAAGTTTTTTCAGCAATTGTGTTTCAATTTTTTTACGCAAAACAGCCTCGTCCTGCTCTTTTGCATCAAACAACACATTACCACTTTGTATATAAGTAGTGATGTTTTTAAACCCAGGCATTACAAAATACTCCCGGAGCGCTTCCATCTTTATCAGCTTCTGGCCGCTAACATTTATTCCTCGTAGCAATGCGATGTATCTTTTCATACTTTTTATAACAAAATCTCTTACCTGACGGATAAAGTTATCAATTTTGAGGATACCGATTAACAGATCAGAAAATACACACTATTGCCTGTTTCCCCGGTGTTTATTTAACTAACTACTTTAATCCGCTAATTGGACTTTTCCATTATCTTTGGTTTGCCAATAACTACATGGCCAACATAATGAAGAAAAACATAGCACTGCTTGCAGGCGGATATTCCGGCGAGTATATTATTTCAATACAAACTGCGGCTACTATTGAAAAAAATCTTGATGATACTTTATACAATGTCTATAAAATAATCATTACTAAAGATTCGTGGTATTTTGATGATAACGGTAAGCACATAGATGTTGACAAAAACGATTTTTCGCTTACCGTAAATGGTGCAAAAGTCACGTTTGATTGCGTCTTTATAGCCATGCATGGCACACCTGGTGAAGATGGCCGCATACAGGGCTATCTTGACATGCTGAGTATCCCCTACACTACATGCAATTCGATAGTATCTGCACTTACATTCAATAAGAGCTATTGCAATAAAGTAGTAAAAGCGTTCAACGTAGTGAACATAGCTAACTCGGTACACCTGATAAAGGGCGAGCCATACTCTATGGGTGCTGTACTGGAGCAACTGAAATTGCCGGTATTCGTAAAACCGAATGAGAGTGGTAGCAGCCTTGGGGTAAGTAAGGTTAAAAAAGTAGAAGAACTGCTCCCGGCAATCGAAAAAGCATTCCGTGAAGACAACCAGGTATTGATAGAAGAATTTATAGAAGGGCGTGAACTTACCATAGGTGTGTACAAAGCAAACGGCTATATGTACGCACTACCGGCTACTGAGATCGTGAGCAAGAACGAATTCTTTGATTATGAGGCAAAGTACACACCTGGAGTTACCACGGAGATCACTCCTGCCAAGATAGATAACAGCCTAAAAGAGCAACTGGAAAACAAGGCACAGTATATATACAGGCACCTTAACTGCCGTGGTATTGTACGCATGGATTTCATATTGCAACGCAGCTCTAACAAACTATTCTTCCTGGAGGTAAACACAATGCCCGGCCAAAGCGAAAACAGCATAGTACCGCAGCAAGTACGTGCGTCGGGCCGTGACCTGAAGGATTTTTATGGAGAGATATTGGAAGATTGTATTAAAACTCATTCAGTATAAATCATTCGTTCCGTATGGAAGGAGGCATCAGGAAAACCTTTTTATTCAATCTCGCAGTGGTAGTACTACTGTGCATGCTCCTGTATATCGGGTTTTTCACCTCATTGCACTGGTTTACCAAGCATGGAGAGGAACTGACCATACCGGATATGACCGGCAGGGACATGAACCTTGCCATCAACCAGTTCAAAGCAATGCACTTTGAGGTGCTGGTGGACTCTACTTACGAACCAGAGAAAAAGCCGCTCACAGTTCTGAAACAGGTACCCGACAGCGGATCTATAGTAAAGGAGGGAAGGACAGTATTCCTGACAGTGAATATGCTGAACCCACCGCATATACCTATGCCGAACCTCATTAACCTGTCTTACAGGAGTGCTGAAATGCTACTGAGAAATAATAAGCTGAAAGTGGGTGATACCAGTTATAAGCCGGACATAGCAAGTGGCGCAGTACTGGAGCAAAATTATAAAGGCACACCAATACATCCCGGTGAAATGATAGCACAGGGCAGCAAAATAAGCCTGGTACTGGGCGATGGTCTGGGCAACAGGAAATTCATAGTACCTGTGGTTACCGGCATGTCGGTAGAGGAGGCAATGATCGTGCTTAACCAGTATAACCTACAGGTGTATATCATGCCGTACGACCAGCTATCCCAGATCACAGATACGCCATCTGCTCGTATTGTGGAAACGGAACCAGCTGCAACAAATGAATCGGGCGGCGAGAATATGATCAATGACGGAGACCTCATCACGCTTAAGATCATGCAAAATCCTACAGCTGAGGACATTCATAGCAATAGAACTAGCCCTGCCAGCGTTAATGATAATAAACCGGAAAAGAAAAAGTGAGCAAAATAAGTATTTACATCTATTTATTATTCATAATACTCATATCCTCTGTATTTAACGCAGTGGGACAGGAGTTTGATGGCCCTTTGCTATGGAATCCGCTGTTGAGTAAAAAGGCACAGATATATACCCCTGTGGCTAAAAAAACTGCTACGGACCCGCTGAGTTTACCATTTTTTGAAGATTTTACCGGATATGGCCTTTACCCTGATAGCACCCGCTGGACAGACTTCCAGGTGTATATTAACAACACAATGTGTACCAGCCCGGTGAGCAGGGGCGTTGCAACATTTGATGCGCTGGATAAGAACGGTATTCCTTATGATTCTTTCAGCAATAGCCGATTCAGGTATTCGGACAGCCTCACTTCACAGCCTATCAATTTAGACCTTGGCACCGTTACGCCAGGTGATAGCGTTTACTTCAGCTTTTACTATCAGCCACAAGGCAACGGATTTTATCCTCAACCATTGGATTCGCTGATGCTGTATTTCAAGACAAGGTTTGGTGGCTATATTAAAGTATGGTCGGCACCTGGTTCTTCAGTATTGCCTTTTCAGGTGATGGTACCTATTACGGATTCATTATTTTTCGATAGTGCTTTCCAGTTCCGCTTTGTAAATGTGGCAGCGAACTTCTGGGCGGATGCAATATGGAACGTAGACTATATAAGGCTGGACAGGAACAGAAATATAAATGACACCGCTATAAATGACCTGGGCTTTTCATCAAACCCGTCCTTCCTGCTCAATGATTACACATCAATGCCCTACAGGCAATTTTACGCAAATCCATCAGGCGAAACAGCTGCACAGTATAGAGACAGCATCCACAATCATAACAACTCAGCGCAATCGGTCATCTATGGTTATTCTGCCATAGCATTGAATAACAGCGCCACATTGCAGACACCTGTAACGAATACGGCAACAATTGGCGCATATGGCACACGGGGCGTGACGCTGCCTGCATACACTGCTACCATTGCGCCGCCATCTGCCAATGCTACCGTTATTTTCGAAAATACATTCTTTATTCAGTCGGGGCCCGGCACAGGCAATACGGCGAATGATACCATTGTGAAGCGGCAGGTATTTGACAATTACCTGGCCTATGATGACGGCAGCGCTGAAAAGAGCTACTACCTAAAATTATTCTCTACCCTACCTGGAAAACTGGTTGTAGAACATCATCTTAATCAACCTGATACGCTGCGTGGTATGGCCATTTATTTTGGCAGGCAGATACCTTTTGCTACTTACAAGTCATTCTCCTTGGTCGTTTATTCTGCTCTTGCAGGAGTAAATGGTGCACCAGCCGATGTGAAACTATACCAGGAAGACCTGTATAGCGCAGGATATGCCGATTCAAATCACTTCTGGAACTACACTTTTGCGCAACCGCTAGTGTTGCCGGCAGGCACATTCTATGCAGGCACTATACAGCCAGCACAGAGCGGTAGTGACAGCCTGTATTTTGGACTGGATGTGAACAGGATAGGCACAAACCATGCTTATTTCAATGTATTAAATTCATGGTCTCCATCACTTATTAGCGGTGCCATAATGATGCGCCCGATATTGGGACAGCATGTGAACGGCACCGGCATTACAGGTGTAACGCTACAAGGCAGAGAATGGCAGGTAATGCCCAACCCGGCAAGTAATGTGCTTCAGTTTGAATTTGAAGGAGAGTCAGTAGATTACCGGATAACGGATGTGCAAGGACATACCATATTGAATGGCAACATTACAGGAGGAAAGTCTGTGGATATCTCCCGCCTTGCATCGGGCATGTACTTCGTACAACTGATCAGCAAAGACATCCCGTCTGCTCCAAAAAAGATCATAAAGCTGTAATTTTGAACCCCGGGATGCAAGCTGTGTTCCGGCTATAATGATACCAGATGAAAAACATTACCGTAGAGGAATTAAAAAACAGGATGGATGCAGGTGAAGCATTGAACATAATAGATGTTCGCGAACCTGTGGAATATGCAGAATTCAATATCGGGGCAAAACTGATGCCGCTCGGGCAGATCATGGGCCTGCAGATAGAAGATATCGAAGACCTGAAAAATGAAGAGATCATACTGCATTGTAAGGCAGGCGCACGTAGCATGCAGGCAGCGATGATGCTGGAGCAGGCTGGATTCACCAACGTAGTAAACCTGGTTGGCGGCATGAATGACTGGCGGCAGAAGTTCGGGTAATTCCCCATTTACAACAGAAAGTATACGCATGCACGAAATAGAGCCTTACTATAACTGGCGACACTTATACAACGCAGAAGAGGATGAAGATTCCCCGTTCTACGGAGTAGAGCACAGTGAGTTTGAATTTTCCAATACAGTTTACAATTACTACATCCACCCCCAGTGGGATGAATTCGGGTCGCGAACATTGTATATGAAAGTACTGTTTGCTGACTATGATCAGAACTTCGTGATCATAGAGCTGATAGGCGAATGGAACGATGCAGTAGAGAATGACATCATGCAGCTGAAGCGCTCAGTAATAGACGAGATGATACCTAAGCACATCAACAAATTCATACTGATCACGGAGAACGTACTGAATTTTCATAGCAGTGATACTGACTACTACGAAGAATGGAGCGAAGATATAAAAGATGATGGCGGCTGGATAGTGGCGCTAAATATGCCGGAACAGACGCGATACGATTTTAAACGTTCACACATAGACCATTACGTCACGTTACTGGAAAGTCCAAATTGGAGAACCTTCCAGCCCAATGATTTCTTTCAGTCTATTGATAACCAGATGCTGAGATTGGGCAACCTGTAGTATTACATGCCGGACAGCTTACGCATCAGGTTCACACCACCCTTCTTTGCCTTATTCACATTCACCTTACCTTGCTTGCCGTTCTTTGCATTGCCCTGGCTGGAAAATGAAATTTGTTTAGAGGGAAGTTTTGATGGCCCTTTTTTAGCTGCGTTTTGTTTCGGAGTCTCCATATACCTTGCTTATATTGATACTGCAAATTAAGGATTTTCTGACGATAATCACATAATAAAGCGGGCGGGAAAATTTCCCGCCCGCTTCGTATTTTATTATAATATCGTTTATCAGCGCAATACTATGACATAAGTACGGGAACCAATGGTGAGCTGAGCCTGGTTATCGCATCCACCGCCGCCGTAGCTGTAATCAAGTGTGCGTGAACCACCGACAAAGGAAGTGCTACTCACTGTGACTACGCCAGACTGAATGTAAGCACAGCTTGTAGCAATCTTAAGCGGAGTGGTAATGGTATGGGTAAATACACGACCACTGGCTCTGGTAAGGGTTGTTACACCACCAATTTCATAAACATCATCGCTGCGGTCTGTAGTTGCATAGCCTGCCAACCAGGTACGTGTACGGTTGCCGGTCCAACTGACGATGCTGTCTGTACCCAACACCAGGGAGTCATTTACTGTAACCTCATACCATACATTGCCGCTCATGTTAGTTCCCTTATTGGTTACAGCCTTGTGTATGTTGAACTTAATGTCATTTACATAATAATTATTAGAGGTGATTGTATGTGTAGCAGCACTATCCTTGTACCTGCCGGTATAGGTAACTACTATTGATCCCCTACGGTACTTGCCATCCACACAAAGGCAGTTGGTTGTACCAAAGTTTATGGTCAGCTTATGCGGGCTCGAAAGCGTGTCGTTGGTTACTGTAGCGCAAGTAGATGTAGTGCGCATGTTTGCACTGCCAGTAGTACCGGCAATATCAGCGATAGATAACACATCATTACCATACTGTTCCAGCCGGGCAGCATCTGATGCATACCCACCGTTATCATCGGCATCAGTCAATGTTGTGGAAACAGTGGTCTTATCCTTTTTATCGCGGTTACATGCGGTAAGTGATAACATGGAGGCAAGGATAACCAAAGTGCCATTTCTCAAAAGTGAAGTATAAGACATAATTTATCGTTTTGTGTTAATAAGACTTACTCTTTACAATTAAGTTTAATGCAGCTGAAAATATATCCTGACCTCAGTTTATTTATCTTTCAATTTACTGTGCCTTCTGCTGTAAGCAAAATAGATAATGAGGCCTATTGCCAGCCAACCACCAAGGCGTGCCCAGTTTGTCCAGCCGAGGCCGGCGATCATAGCACCGCAAACTATAATGCCTAATGTAGATACTACGGGCACCATAGGCACCTTGAATTGTCTTTGAATATCCGGATCAGTGCGGCGGAGTATCCATACACCCGCACATACCAACATGAATGCGAACAGCGTACCAATGCTGGTCATATCACCAACTATATCGCCGGGAACAAATGCTGCAAACCCGCCTACAAGCACAAGGAAAATCCAGTTTGACCTGTGCGGAGTCTGGAACTTAGGATGCAGGTGTGAGAAGATATCAGGTACAAGGCCATCGCGGCTCATAGAATAAAACACACGTGACTGCCCCATGAGCATTACCAGTATCACCGAACTGAAACCAAAAAGGATGGCCACTGTTACCAGGTTGCCCAGCCAGTTATAGCCGGTCATATAGGTTTGAATGGCAAACACAACAGATCCCTCTTTACCGGCGGTACGGAAATCATTAACACTTGCAACACCGGTAAGTACGTGGGCAAACAAAATGTACAGTATGGTACACACGACCAACGATCCAAGAATACCTATCGGCATATCCTTCTTAGGATCCTTGGCTT
>CAYZKL010000008.1:45698-50365 GCA_964478855.1 uncultured Flavipsychrobacter sp. | reverse complement strand
ATACGGCATCAAACCCGATGAATGCGAAGAACACCACACCTGCGGCCCCGAGTATACCCCAGATACCACCAAACCTGTGTGACACACCCTGACTATCGGTGAAAGTAGATGCTTCAGGTATGTATGGTGTATGGTTTGCCGGGTTCATATAGCTCCAGCCCAATACGATGAACAATATTACTATCGCCACCTTTGATACTACTATGATGCCGTTTACAAATGCGGATTCTTTGGTACCACGTATGAGCAACAATGTAAGCATGAATATGATAAACAGCGCAGGCAGGTTCATGATACCACTTGTTCCTACCTGGTCGGCAAACATACCCGCAGTATCACTGCAGGTCTCAAAGGGTGAGTGACACCACTGATAGGGGACATGCATACCAAATATGTCAAGGAGTTTATTAAGGTACTCGCTCCATGCTATACCTACTGTGGCCGCACCTACGGCATACTCCAGCACAAGGTCCCAACCGATTATCCATGCAACGAGTTCGCCCATGGTTGCGTAAGAATATGTATATGCACTGCCGGCAATCGGGATCATTGATGCAAACTCGGCATAACACAAACCTGCAAAAGCACAACCTATGGCAGCTACAATAAAGCCAATGGCCACGGACGGGCCCGCATTATTTGCAGCAGCAGCGGCTGTACGAACAAATAAACCTGCCCCGATGATGGCACCAATACCCAATGCTACGAGGTTGGCAGCACTAAGACTTCGTTTCAGTCCTCCCTTTTCACCGTCAGATGAATCAAGTATAAGTTGGTGTATTGGCTTCTTAGTGAATATGCCCATATAGCTATAATAGTTTTCGTAAAAGGCTAAGATAGGTAAATTGTTGATTGGTAGGGAAGTGATATAAGGGGTAATTTAAATTGTTGAAAAATAGAGGTCTTTTCACTGATACATGATTGCCAAAATTACCTTAGGTTTGAAGCATGATTCCTAAGTGTGTTGCTTATTGCATCATATACTTATTGCTTTTTTCTTTCACAGCTACCGCGCAGCCTGCCCTGCCCGATATTACCGCTACAGTAAGCAGGGGTGCCATTATCGTTTCCTGGAATTGCCAATTCAATGCCGTCAAATCAATTACTATACTACGTGCACCGGACAGTGTGTATAACTACCAGGTCATTGGCAACTTTAAGAAACCGGAAAAAGGATACCAGGAGTTTATAGACACTCATCCGGCAGAAGGCATTAACTGTTACAAGTTATCCCTTGTTTTTAAGTCGGGCGTGCTATGGAGCAGTAATCACTTTTGTATCAATTACTCGCCCACGCCTGTGGAGCCGTCAATACGGCCAGTTAAAGAACGGGAACCTGCGGTGGAAATACCTGCATCACAACCGGAGATCAAAAGACCTTCACTTGAATCGAACAGAACCTACCCGGCAGAGCGGCCGGTTGTTCGACAGGAATCAGAGTTCCACCCGGCGCCACAGCAAATACGGCAAGACACCTTCAGGCCGGTAATGCCCCCAAGGAATATTACCATACCATTCAATGAGTCTGCAGAAACGGTTACACTGCCTATCAAATCGAAGTATGTATTCACCGACCCGGCTACCGGACATATCCATATGTTTTTACCTGATGATGTTGCAACACACTTCTATTCCGTAAAATTTTACGACATGGAAAAACGCATGATAATGGAGGTACCACGAATAAAGGAATCAAAGATCATCCTGGACAAGAGGAATTTCCAGAAGAAAGGGGTGTATAAATTTGTGTTGCGAAAAGACATTCTCGAATTTGAGAACGGGCATATCCAGGTCAATTAAAACTCCTGCAGCATCTCCTGCCATTCAGGTCCGAGTTGCAACGCATTGCCTGTGTACATTTTCATCATCTGCACCATCTCCTCAGCATCCCAAGAATAAACACCGGGAGCAAAGTACACGCGACCTTCGAGCGTATCAAAATACATATTGCCATCGTGGTGGAGGCTCTGTATGAGATGCTCCTGAGTTTCAAACCCAAAGTAGTCGTAGCACTTACCCTTAAGCGGATGATCGGTCTTAGTACCCTTGCCTGAATAATGCAAAGCACCTACATGGCGCCAGTCATAACTCTTCACCTGTTGTGAGAATATGTTTTTACGGATCAGGGTAAACGAATGTTTCTCCAGCAATAACTGCTCACTATAAAAAATGCGGGCAATGAACCGATATGACGCCAGTATATAGATACAGGCAGCACCTATACCTGATGCCCATTGTATAACAGTTCCTTTGAAAGGCAAAGTCTGAAGCAGGAACACGGTGGCCATACCTGCAGTAAATATAAACTCCATCAGATACAATGCGTGAATACGCAATTGTGCCCTGTTGCCGAGTTTTATCAGCAGGTTCTTTTCCCCCCAGTAATATGTGATACTACGCTTTGCCAATGTTCATTCGTTATAACTAAGATACGGTAAAACCTCTTATAAACAATCTGTCTTTTTGTAAACGGTACTTTTTCTTTTTATAAGGCAATGCAATATATCAATTGCCACTATTTCAGCACATGACCATGGTCATTCTATAAATATTTATATACTTACTATTGCTTTATCTGCTATCTCCGCATTAAAAACGACACCAAACTCTTGTTTCAGCAACTCTTTTACCTCCTGTTCGTCAATGCTTCGTCCCAGTTCCCGCTGCATAGAGGTAACCGTTTTGTCGGTGATACCGCAAGGCACAATATGGTCAAAGTATTTCAGGTCGGTATTCACATTCAAAGCAAATCCGTGCATTGTGACCCACCGGCTGCAACGTACGCCCATAGCGCATATTTTACGAGCACGACTCTTGTTCTCAGGCTCCAGCCATACCCCTGTAGCGCCTTCCAATCTACCCGCTTCTATGCCATATCTTGCGATAGTGCGTATGATCACTTCTTCCAGGTTGCGCATGTATTTGCCGAGGTCTGTAGCAAAGTGCTCCAGATCCAGTATCGGGTAGCCTACTACCTGCCCGGGGCCGTGATAGGTGATATCCCCTCCCCTGTTCGTTTTAAAAAATGATACATTCAGTTCCTTCATCCTGGTGTCATTAACCAGCAGGTTTTCCATATGCCCGCTCTTGCCCAGTGTATACACATGGGGATGCCCGCAGAACAGTAAGTGATGAGTTGTTTCTTCTAAAGGCAGATCTGTAGCCGGGCTGTTGAATCTTGCCGCTTTGATCTTCAGGTTTGCCTGCATCAGTTGTTCCTGGTAGTCCCAGGCAGCATCATATGCGACTTCACCTAAATCTTCAAAAAATATTGTTTGCATAAAAGGATATGCAATTTACAGGTTATTTAGAATATGGATCCGACTTTACTATAACTTAATATTGTTAAAACAAACGATACAGAACATATAATATTTTTAAAATGATGGTATATAATACCTTACAGTTTCCTGTTGTCGAAAAAATTCGACAAATCCTTTGATTGAACGACCAATGCCTTAATTTCGCGCCAAATTATAATTATGAAGAAATCAGCCAGGATACTCCTTATGAGCGCTATGCTATGCCCACTATTTACTTATGGCCAGCAGGCGAAGGAAGAAAAAGTAAAGGTGGGTAAAACAGAAATGACCGGCTTTGTAGCTACCAGCAAGTACGATAAAACACTTGTAGATGAAGCACTTACACAAAAACTAACAGAAGCAGGCCTCACCAAACACGGCAAAAAGAAGAAATTCTACACGTTCATGGGTGCATCATGGCCGGCAGTAAGTGCCACTAAGATGGATATTTACTACAAGGTGAGCAAGAAAAAGCATAAGGCAAAAATATACGTTGTTGCATCTAAGGGATATGACAACTACATTACGGCTGCAAGCGATGCTACAACTGCTACCAACATCACAAATTTCATAGGCTCTATTGATGCTTTGGTAGAGCGCAACGCTGAAATAAAACGCAAAGAGCTGGAAATGAAAATGATGAACGAACAACTGGCAGCAGACAAAGAAAATCTGAAAAAAGCAGAAGAAGAGAAAGCAAGAAAGGCCAAGGAGCTGGATGCACTGAAGCAGAAAAGCTAATGCCTTCGCAGATACATTACCCGCAAACTTCCTTTCGATTGAAAGGAAGTTTTTTTATATCATGATGCCATCTTTTAACTATTACCCATTTAACTTAATTTCGCACCATGTCTGACAAAGCAACTTTCGATCCCAACTCCGTTGGGCTGAAATCAAATAATATATTCGGATTACCGTTCAGCGAGAATGAATCTGAGCTCATACTGCTTCCCGTTCCATGGGAAGTAACTGTTTCTTATCGTCTGGGTACTGCCCGCGGTCCGGAAAAAATATTCAATGCGGCGATGCAGGTGGACCTGTACGATCCGGATGTGCTGGACGGATGGAAAAAGGGATTTTATATGCTGCCAGTTGACCGCAATATCAAATCAAAAAGTGACTATCTGCGCCAGTGTGCTGAATTGGTGATATCGAACATGATGGACGGCGGAGAGATATCAGAGAACGCACAACTGAGCGAAAAGCTAAAAGAGATCAACGAAGGCGGTAAGGTACTGCACGACTGGGTGTACCAAATGACATCGAACCAACTGAAAGCGGGCAAAAAAGTAGGCCTTGTGGGTGGCGACCATAGTACTCCGCTTGGCTTTATTAAAGCACTGTCTGACATACACAGCGAATTCG
>CAYZKL010000008.1:41207-45688 GCA_964478855.1 uncultured Flavipsychrobacter sp. | reverse complement strand
ACATGCTGATCTGCGCGTAGCTTACGAAGGATTCACCTATTCGCACGCATCTATCATGTATAATGTGATGCAGCAGATACCCCAGGTAAAGAAACTGGTACAGGTGGGCATACGTGATTATTGTGATGAAGAATTGCAGATGATCAATGACAGCAACGGCAGGATCACGACATTCTTCGACAGGGACATTAAAGCACAACAATACGAAGGCGCTACATGGAAAGACATCTGCAAACAGGTAATAGATGCACTGCCACAAAAAGTGTACATCAGTTTTGATATAGATGGGCTTGATCCAAAACTCTGCCCTAATACCGGCACACCGGTTCCAGGTGGTTTTGAAGCAGAGCAGATATTCTACCTGTTCAGGATGCTGCGTGAATCAGGCCGGGAACTGATCGGATTTGACCTCAACGAGGTTTCTGCCGGCGATCACATTGGTGATGGAATTGATGCCATAGTAGGAGCAAGAATGCTATTCAAGCTCTGCAACTTTATGGTAGCCTAAGCATCCACTGCACGCCTTCTTACTGCCTTCACTTCAGCAATACCCTGGAAGAAGTATACTTTACCTGTGCCCAGGTTGCGGCAGCGGGTACGTGTGCGTAGTTTTTCGAGCTTCTGATACACCTCCCCATCTTCGGTTTCAAAAACCTGATTTACGCCGATATCATCCACCAGCTTGAAGCCGGGTTTATGATCATCATAGCGGTAAAGCGCTTTGTATAACTGGGTATCGGTACAGGTGCTTGCAGCAGGGTTGTGCAGGTAAGCGTATAAGGCCTTCTCAACATCTGCCGGAAAGAACCTTTTGCCCATGAATGGTATAAGTATATGCCTGAACTGTGTTTTCCACTCCTTACCGTGAGGTGGTGCTTTATGCTCAAAGTGTACGAATGTGAACAAATGTGCCAATTCGTGCAGTAAAGTGATGAGGAAACTGTAAGGATTCAGGTTCACATTGATACTGATACGGTGATACGGCACATCGGGCACGGGATGGCGGTAATCGCCAAGCACACTCCTGCGCTCGTTTGTAAGCGTTAAATGAATGGTATGCGATTTAAAAAAGGGTGCGATCTGCTCGAAAGCACCAGGGGGCAAAAACTGCTCCAGGAATCCGATTGATGTTTCCTTTTTCTTCATATTATTTACTGCTCTTTTCTCTTACTAATTTTGATAACAAGATAGTTTCAGTCATAGTATACGCTGCATAAATACCAAACAGCACGAACACCGTTGCTTTGTGAATATGTGACCTGTTCAGCAACACATAGACCAATATAGCTATCATACACACCATCAGCTTAAAGAACGATGCACCAGATACCCCACGAACAAAAGCCTGTGGCCTAGCGTCAGCCTGCTTGGTGACCATAAAAAACGACATAACCGAGAGGATGGCCATCATTGCATTACCAGCTTCCAGCGTCACAAAATTATATTCAGGGGCATTGAGCTTCAGCCAGAAAAAAACTGCGCTGAGCACTATAAAAATTCCCGCTGTGATGATATAAAACTGACGCTTCATTTTTTTGGTTTATTAAACTCCCGTATCAACTGCCATAATGAATATCCCAGTGCAAGCAGTGGAAATAAGATCACAAAAACAGGTACTGTCCAGTTGGTCTTGTTATCTACTTTTATTCCACACCATACAGCTATCAGCATCATTACCATCCATTGTGTGGCAAGCCCTGCATACCGCATCATATTCTGTGGCCTCTGTTCACTCATTTCACCTGTAGTATTATGCCCGTTCTACCCCATAAAATTATGGGAAGGAGAAGCAATTTAGGAAATCTGTTTTGTTAATTTATAATTATTTAAAGGTGCTGCGGCGCCTTTTTTTCAGTAATTTTGACATTAGGGAATTTAATATCTTCTTTAGACGGGATTTATATAATATTATTGTTGCGTTTTACGTTCTGATAAGGAGAAAAGGATCATTATATTGAAGTTTAGGATAATATTATTAGTTGCATTTGGTTTATTTATTTTCAATAACCTTACTTATACCCATGCTATGATGCGGCAGGTGGATGAGGATATTGATGAAATGCCCGACAGTACCGCACGCAGGAATAACCCTGATAGCGTAAAAGCGGCTCGTGCACGTATAGCAGACAGTATTCAGCAGGCACGCACCCGCATAGCAGACAGCATCAAGCAGGCACGTGAAGAGAAAACAGACAGCATAGCAGCAGTACGCAAACAAAAAACGGATAGCCTTGCAGCGGTAAAAAAGTATCGTGAAAGCAAGCGCTACAGGGATAGTATTGCCGATATACGCTCATTAAAGACAAAAGCACTGGTCAACCGTGCAGACTCTATTAAGAAGGCACGTGAATACAGAACGGACAGCATAGCCAACGCCCGGAAAGAAAAAACAGATAGCATAGCTGCCGTGAAAAAATACCGCGAAAGCAGGCGCTACAGGGATAGTGTAGCCGAAGCGCGGGCGGCGGGCAGAGTACAAAACACGGGTGCGGACTCATTGAAACAAGCACGGGAACATAGAACAGACAGCATAGCGGCTGCCCGTAAGCACAGAACAGACAGCACAACTGCCGCACGGAAATACAGGGAAAGCAAGCATTACCGGGACAGTGTAGCTGATGCAAGGGCGGAAAAAAGTAACGCTATAAAAACGGCCCGGCAAGAGCGCATGGACTCCCTGAAAGAGGCCCGTGCAAGCATTGCGGATAGCATAGCCACTGCCCGAAAAGAAAGGACCGACAGCATAAAAGCAGTACAGAAAATAAGGACTGACAGCCTAGCTGCGAAGAAAAAGTACAAGGAAAGCAAACGCTATGCCGACAGCGTATCAGTAGTGAAGCACGACCGGCTGGACAGTATCCGTAATGCACAGAAGGCACAGCGTGATGCTGTTGCTGCAATACGCAAACAAGCCCTAGACAGTGCGAAAGAATCCCGCAAACAGGCGATGGATAGCGTAAAAACTGTTCGGGCCAAGCGACTGGACAGTATGAAGACCGTGCAGAAGGCAAAGACCGATAGCCTGGCCAAACGGAAAGCAGATAAGGAGAAAATAGCAAAGACGAAGGAAAAGAAAAAAATGGAAGCCAGTAAGCTGAAGATAGAGCTGAAAATAAAACAGAAGCATGAAGCATGGACCAACAAGTCAATGCTCAAGAAACGATGGTCTCCGGTAAGACGTGTGGCACAAAACTCATTTACCCACTACAACTATTACTACAATGCCAACCGCAAGATGGACGAGGCAATGGTAAACATGCAACGAACGAGAAGGGAGAACTATGACTCGCTCATTGGCCTCTACCCTTTCGATCCGAACCGGGACTCCGCATTGCTGCTTGCGGATATGGATAGTATCGTGCGAAAGGTATCAGTAGGTATACAGATACATGACCCGCGTGTAAAATGGTCGAACGACCTGTACCTGTTGCTGGGCCAGGCATACTACTACAAGGCCAACTATGAGAATGCGTCGATAGCATTCCGTTACATCATCAGTACCGATGAGGCTGCAAAAAAGAAGCATGCGAAAAGCAGTGGACAGAGCAGCTCGGCAAAGTCAAAAGACGGGCCATCAATACTGGAAGAAGAGAAAACGAATTTCCTGAAACACAAATCGGTGCATAACGAGGCGATCTTATGGCTGGCACGCACATTTACCGGAGCAGGACAGGTAGAGAATGCGGAATCTGTATTGTCGCTGCTGGAAACAGATACTAAGTTGCCGGAAAACCTGAAGGGACGCCTGGCAGTGGAGAAAGCATTTGCATACCTGGCTGATGGCAACCTGCCTGAAGCATCGAAGCAGCTGACCATAGTAACAGACGACAACAACCTGCCTAACTGGTTGCGCCTGCGTGCCGGTTTCCTAAATGGCCAGCTACAGCAGGACCTGGGTAACTACAGGGAGGCCGCAAACAACTTTGAGCACGTACTTACCTACTACCCTAAAATAGAAATGGATTTCTACTCCCGCAAGTATGCAGCATTCAACAGGCTGCAGGCAGGCGACGATGTAGAGACCGCAATGAGGCCGCTAAAGAAAGTACTGAATGACGGTAAGTACCTCAGCTATTACGACCAGGTATATTTTGTGCTGGGCAAGATCGCAGAGAAAGCCAATAAAACGGAGGATGCCATTACCTATTTTACGAAAAGCACCCGTACGCCACGTGCCACCAAGAAACAGAAAGCAATATCCTTCTCTGCATTAGGTGATGTTTATTACGCCTCATCGCAATATGTGGGAGCCAAGAGTGCGTACGACAGCGCGGCGAAGTATATGTCATCAGCGCCAAAAGACATGGCAGTATTGTCTGGTATGCAGAGGAACAAGGGCCTTACAGAAGTATCAGGCCCTATAAATATCATACACGACCAGGACAGCCTTCTGGAACTATCAACTTACAGCAAGCGCGAACAACTGCTCGCTGCCCGTCATTACATACATTATGCCTACCCTGGCACCGCTAAAATGCACC
>CAYZKL010000008.1:34960-41197 GCA_964478855.1 uncultured Flavipsychrobacter sp. | reverse complement strand
ATCTTTAATGCAGAGAACGCGGCACCGGCTACTACGACCGTAGCAGCGGAGGCTGATGGCGCACCAAAAGATAACTCATGGTACTTTGGCAATGCTATCCTTATGCAGCAGGGTTCCATGGAGTTTAAGCGCAAATGGGGCAACCGGCCACTGGTTGATAACTGGCGCAGAGCAGGCAGCATTAATACCAACAATACGGGCAGCGGTGCGGATGAAGTTGAAGAAGCGCCTGCGGCACTTGCAGACAATGGCATACCTACTGAAGAGAGCCTGCTGGCACGCATACCTAATACTCCACAGCAAAAGGAGCAGGCTGCCAAGAACATTCAAAAGGCTTACATGATGCTCGCTAAAGCATACATGAAGCAACTGGAAGACTATAACCAGGCCGGCAAAACACTGGACACACTGGATAAGCGCTACCCTAACCATATTTATAAAGAAGAAGAACTGTATGTCCGCTACCAGTTAGCCATCAAGCAAAACCAGTTGGATAAGGCATTTACTTACAGCCAGGAATTACTGAATAAATACCCTAATTCCCAATATGCTGCCCTGGTGAAACCAAAGCAGAGCGAGAGCAAGCAGGATGCATTAGTGGGCGGTAAAACAGTGAGTGCGTATTTTGACGAAACTTATGCTCTGTTGATGCAGCACCAATATACAGAGGCATTGATGCATGTGAATGTGGCTAAAAAACAATACAGCGATTCGGTTTATAAGAAACGGTTTGAAGTGACTGAGGCAATGGCATTTGCCGGTACCGGTGACTATAATATGGGCGACTCCCTGATCACTAAATTCCTGAAGTCGCATCCGTCTGATTCGCTGACCCCATGGGCCAGCACTGTGAAGGACTACATCAAGGATATGCGCACGCTTGGTAAACCATCGTGGTATAAAGAACTGCCGCCGGGCCAAACCACGACAGGAGCAGGCACCAAAACTGCAACAGCTGCACCACGCAATGTTCCGCCACCACCCCCGCCTCCACCAAGCGCGTGGTGCCGTTCATGCGTCCCACGGTGCATTATCGTTTTGCCAGGACTGGAGCTAAGAACCGGCAGGCTGAAAAAAGCGATCATTTCCTTCGATTCTGCGAGAGGAGAAACGGCGGGCTTATCATTGCTCATGGACCTGTACAACATGAACCAGGGTGTGGTAGTGATACAAAAATTTGCTAATGCGGCTGCAGCCAAAGCATACATACTGGCATTGCAGTCATCCACTGCTCTGCAGGAATATGGTGAGGGGGAAATAAAGGTGATGGCTATATCGACAGCAAACTACAGGCGAATGTTCTATGAAAGAGATGCGACACCATATGTATCATTCTATAATGCCTATTATAAATAATACAATAACGGTTTATTTATAGTGTATTTTTGTAGCAAAATGCATTTCTGCTCTCTTTTGTTTTTTGGTTTCCTGTTTTCATCCGCATCAGCTAAAGTTCCCTCAAGCATTTATGACTTTAAGGTTGCTGGGCTTACCGGTGGCACTATAGATCTTTCGGAGTACAAAGGCAGGAAAATACTGATCGTGAATACGGCCTCTCATTGCGGCCTTACACCACAGTATGAGGCATTGGAAAAACTGTACAAAAAGTATGGCGGTAAGCTTGTGATCATAGGGTTTCCGGCGAATAACTTTTTCTTCCAGGAATCAGGCTCCAATGAGCATATTGCTGAATTTTGCCAGAAAAATTACGGAGTCAGTTTCCCGATGGCAGCTAAAATATCTGTGAAAGGCCGCAAGATGGCGCCGATATACCGCTGGCTAACAGAAAAAAAATACAATGGATACGAGGATAGCAACGTATCCTGGAACTTTCAGAAATACCTTATTGATGAACAGGGGAAACTTGTAGCAGTATTCAGTCCCAAAACCCTGCCCGACAGTCCAGAAGTGATCAGTGCTATCGAAAAATAATTTATTCGTTGGTCAGCATCCTACGCAGTACATCATTCATTGCTGCAACCTTCTTTGCCTTATAGTCATAACATACCATTCCTGTTTTGCCATGAGCTATCTCTGCTCCGACACCGTTCCTTATCACAGATACATGATAAAGCAGATCGAAAGAAAATGAAGATAGCCCCTCGGCATAGATCCGAACGGACAGTTCATCGCCATAAAAAGCCTCGCCCTTGTATGCGATCATTACATCGGCCATGATAATGCTGCTGCCAGCGATATCAAGCTCAGTATATCCATGAAAAGCAAAAAAACGCATACGTGCCTCATGCATTATAGATAGTATGGCATCATTACCTACATGGTTGCCGTAATTGATATCCCCTATACGCACGGAAATACTCGTGGTGAACAGTGGATTTTCGTCAGGAAATTTTAACTTTACACGCCCCATAATAGATATGCTCGCTTTATGAAAATAATTTGTGTCGGACGAAATTACGCTGATCACGCCAAAGAATTAAATAATGACCTCCCAACGGTGCCGGTTATATTCATGAAACCCAAAGGAGCATTGTTACTACCGGGCAAACCACTCTATTATCCGGAGTTTACCGATGATCTTCATTATGAATGCGAAGTGGTGGTAAGAGTTTGCAAGAACGGGAAATTCATACAGGAAAAATTTGCCAATAAATATTACGACGAGGTATCACTTGGTATTGACTTCACTGCCCGGGATATACAGGATGCTCAGAAAAAGAAAGGATTGCCGTGGGAGATAGCCAAGGCGTTTGACGGATCTGCGGTGGTGGGTAAGTTTGTACCGATCACACCGGAAACAATGGTGAGCAATCTCGCTTTTCAACTAACGAAAAACGGCACTACCGTGCAGGATGGCCATACACGACACATGATATTTTCTATTGACCAGGTGATCGCATACGTTTCAAAATTCTTTACGCTCAATATAGGTGACTATATCTTTACCGGCACTCCCGCAGGTGTGGGGCCTGTATTTGCAGGTGATAAGCTGGAAGGCATTCTGCAGGGCAATAAGGTACTGGAGGTGGAAATAAAATAACCCGGCTATGAACGTACAGATAGAGGATAGCTGGAAAGAAGAACTGAAGGAAGAGTTTCAGAAACCTTACTTTACTAGTATTGTCAACTTCCTGAAGACAGAGAAACAGGCAGGCAAGATCATATATCCACCGGGCAAGCAGATATTCAATGCATTTGAGTTTACTCCGTTCAGTAAGGTGAAGGTAGTGGTGATAGGCCAGGACCCGTACCACAACCCGGGGCAAGCACATGGGCTATCTTTCTCAGTTCCGGATGGAGTTGCTCCCCCACCCTCGCTCGTCAATATGTTCAAAGAGCTTCGTGACGACCTGGAGATACCGATACCCAAGACCGGCAACCTGGAAAAATGGGCTAAGCAAGGTGTGCTGCTGCTTAATGCGTCCCTAACCGTTGAGGCAAGTACGCCTATGTCGCACAGCCAGGTGGGATGGCATATATTTACGGACGAAGTAATAAAGCATATCTCTAAAGACAAAGAAAGTGTGGTGTTCCTGCTCTGGGGTAAGTTTGCCCAGAACAAGGAAGCCCTTATTGACACATCGAAACATAAAGTATTAAAAGCGGCCCATCCATCGCCATTATCCGCACATAATGGATTCTTTGGCTGCCGCCATTTCAGTAAAACAAATGCCCTGCTCCGTGAGGCCGGCGAAAAGCCGATCGACTGGAGTTTATAAACAACCACATGAAAAGTATTAAGAACATATTGGGTCATATATACATGGTGTATGCATTGCTGCTGTTTGTAGCTACTATGCTTATCGTGTTTGTTCCCATCTGGCTTATCTCATTCCTTCCGGAGCCATCACGTGCAAGGGCATTACATCGTGTGTTCAGGGTATGGATGGGCGTGTTCCTGCCGCTGGCATTTTGCCCGGTATTCCGTAAGGGTAAAAAGAACTTTAAGAAAGGGCAGAACTATGTAGTGGTCATTAACCATAATTCTCTTGCCGATATCCCGGTATCATCTCCATGGATACCCGGCCCTAACAAGACGCTGGCAAAAGTGGAGATGGCACGCATACCGATATTCGGAGTGATCTATAAGTGCGGGTCCATATTGCTGGACCGTAACAAGGACAGCAGCCGCCGCGACAGCTTTTCGAAAATGCAGGAGACCCTGAATATGGGTATTCACCTTTGCCTGTACCCTGAGGGCACCCGTAATAAGACCAAAATGCCATTGCAGCCTTTCTTTGACGGCGCTTTCATTACCGCTATCCGCACACAGAAGCCAATAATGCCGGGGATCATCTTTAATACGGGCAAAATACTACCGCACAATAAAAAGCTATGGGCATGGCCAAAACCAATACGCATACATTTTCTTAAACCTATACCTACTGAAGGGCTGACCCTTGCCGATGTGGCCACGCTGAAAGCGCAGGTACACCATGTAATGGAGACCTATTATGTAGCTTATCAAATCAAGAACAAAGCATGACCTTCAGTATCATAGGCACGGGCAATATAGCATGGTTCCTGGGCACCCGCTTAGTGACAGGCAGGCACCGATGCACAGGCGTATATAGCCGAAACACTGATGCCGCACGGCAACTTGCCGAAGCCTTACTATCTGATAAATATGGTTCCCTATCCAACATACGGGACGAAGAGGCTGATATCTGCTTCATAGCAGTGGCTGATGCGGCTATACCCGAGGTTGCTGCCAGGATATCGTTCAAGCACACGGTACTGGTGCATACTGCCGGTGCCGTAGACATCAATGCCATTGCAGATGCTGCTACAGACCGCGCTATACTGTGGCCGGTTTACTCCATACTGCGCCACAACCTGCCCGACCACCGCAATATTCCATGCGGCTGGGAGGCAAGTACAGACAAAGCACAGCGTTATATGCTCTCTATGGCTCATGCCGTAACTGATGTGGTATTCGAGGCTCGTTACGATCAGCGCAAATGGCTGCATCTTGCTGCCGTGATAGGCAATAACTTCACCAATCACCTCGTGGCGATCTGCGAACAGATCTGCGCAGACAATAAAGTGCCTTTCACAGCGCTGCAACCTATCATTCACCAGACATTTGACAGGCTGAAACAGGCACCTGCCCAGAGCCTGCAGACCGGCCCTGCCATCCGCCATGACAGTTCTACCATCAACAGGCAGGTGGAGTTGCTCAGCGACCATCCTGAGTGGCGACAGATATATGAAGCCATTACTGCATCCATTCAGTCTGCCGCCCCAAAACAATAATACCCTGATTCCCTTTTAACCTATCACCCATCTAACCTTTTAACCAATTAACCATTACCTTTGCCGCAAATTTGAAGCGCGCCCCGCTATGTATACTATAAAATTTAAATTTGACCAAAAGGGCCTTGACCCGGTCACTATTGATAATATTGCGCCCGACCAGAGCATACTGGAAATAGCGCTGGATAATAATATAGAACTCCATCACAACTGCGGTATGGTATGTGCCTGCAGCACCTGCCACATATACCTGGACAGCGGTGATGATTTTGTTCCTGAACTCAGCGACAAAGAAGAAGATTTTATAGACCGTGCCCGCAACCCGCGTATCAATTCGCGCCTGGGATGCCAGTGCGTACTGGTAAATGGCAGCGGTACGCTGGAAGTAACTATACCTGACCAGTCATTGATACACGGAGAATAAACTACCAAAAACAAACCAACTATGGCACACTACGAACCACCGATAACCTGGAAAGATCATGAAGATATAGCCATGAAGCTCTACGAGCGTTTTGGCGATGATTTCGGTGAAAGCAAGATATACCGCATACGATTTACGGAACTGCTGGACTGGGTAATGGAAATACCCAACTTTGCCGGCAAGCGCGAAGAGTGTAACGAGGGCCACCTGGAGATGATCCAATCCGGCTGGGTTTATGAATGGCGCGACAACCAGGGGTGATAAAATTTGATAATTCGACAATTTGGCAATTTGCCAATTATTTGTTCTGCGCCTGAAATTTGATGATCTGCCGAGTTGCTTAGTGATACATTGCCAAATTGAAAAAAATGAATCTGCTCGAACTCTTTGCTCCCATACGCACATTTGTATTTGATGTGGACGGTGTACTTACCGATGGTACACTGATGCTGACCGAAGACGGCCACATGCTCCGCAGTATGAACATCAAGGACGGTTATGCCATGCAGCTAGCTATTAAGAAGGGTTATCGTGTATGGATCATATCAGGAGGTAAATCTGAGGCTGTGCGACTGCGGCTGAATAAGCTGGGCGTG
>CAYZKL010000008.1:21360-34846 GCA_964478855.1 uncultured Flavipsychrobacter sp. | reverse complement strand
AGCACTTGCCTCTAAGACGGCCTACGAAAGCGTGCTATACATGGGTGATGATATACCCGACTATGCTGCCATGCAGCAATGCGGCCTGCCCTGCTGCCCCAATGATGCTGCCCCGGAAATAAAGCAGGTAGCCAAATACATATCCCCCATCAATGGCGGCCACGGTTGCGTGCGTGATGTGATAGAGAAAGTATTAAAACTCAATGGCGACTGGGAATTGCCTGTGTAAAATACCAACTATAACTGGCTGATGAGCCTGCTTACTTGCTTCACGCTTTGTAGCCCGCATAACTTTGCCATCTGCTCCCTGGACAGGTCAGGATTTTTCATCAGTTCCTTAATTTTTTCTTTCCGGAGTAAGGTAATGTACTCGTTCACAGTAAGTTGAATCTCCTTCTTAAATACCCGGGTAAAGTTGCGCTCACTCATCAGGGCTATTTGCGCCAGGTCAGCTATGCCTGCCTTTTTGTGCAGGTTGTTCAGCAACCAGTCCTGAACTTTATGTATTCCGGCATGCACATGGTTGCGGTAGTTGAGGAAGAGACTATGTTGCATATCTGTACCACTGCGGCGGGTATAGATCACCAGTTCCCTGGCAATTTTATACACAAAATTATCATCCTTCAGCTTGCCCAGGATATACAGAGCCACATCTATACCTGATGTGGCACCTGCGCTAGTAATAACCCGCTCATCGTCAACAAACAAGATATTTTCCTGCACTTTGGCTGCCGGGAAGCGTTGTTGCAATTGGGCAGTTCTTTTCCAGTGCGTTGTACATTTTCTGCCATTGAGCAAACCCGTTTTCCCCAGCAGGAATGCGCCGTTGCAAATGGCACATACATTAGCCCCGGCATTGTATGCCTTTACCATCCACTCCGTAAATTCCGGACCGGGATCCATCTTCCCGGATAGTACGTAATCGATATGGGCGCTTACAATGAATATGTAATCTCCTGCTCGTACCTGCTGCCTCTTGTAGCTATCGATCTTACCTAATGGAAGGTTGGCCGACGTTTTTAAATTGTCCTCAAATGAACAAAAATTGATATTGAGATTGAGCCCTTGCTCCATTGCCTCATGAAACACCTGCGTGGCACCTGCAAAGTCGAGCAGGTTATTATTAGGCAGAATTAAAAAGAATATCTGAACGTCCTTTACTGATCCAGTCTTCATTGTTGATCAAAAATAGATAATGGCTTAGCCGTAATAAAGACAAACTAAGGACATTTCCGGCCATTTGCAAAAAACATGTTACTGATCACAAAGACACACTTACAGACCGATCACTTTTTGATACGATTATACTCAGTTTCATTAACGGCCCTGTTCTTATAATTGATCTTTTTCAGCGTACCGATTTTGTAATTCAGCGTTACCCGGAAATAATGCACATTATAGCGGGCATTATAAGCGGAAGTGATGACACCTACATTCTTAGTACCGTTCCACTTTGCTGTTCTAAATACGTCATTGAATGAAAGCTGGCAACTAAGTGTATTTTTTAAGTAACTTTTTGATAACCCAGCAGAGGCATAATATACGGCCTCACGTGTATTGATACCATCAGCACTGCTGCCCGTATATTCCGCACGTACATCTGCCTTATATCCTTTGTATACATCCATTTGATTGTAGGTGTACAGATATAACTGGGGACTAACCGGCTTCATCAGGAAGAATGGCCTGCTGTCGACAAACTTGTTCAGGTTCCATGCTATTGTAGAATAAGAACTGAAGTGCTTTCTCTCTATCGGTATGTCGGCAGAAACTGTATACTGGTGCAGATGCTCTATATTTTCTTTGGTAAAAACGACACTATTGATGCCGGTTGTGCCGGGCCGGACAATGCTTCTAATGGCATTATTAGTATTGGCGTACCCAACTTTAATGGTAAATGACTTACAGGCCACAGACCATTCCAGCGAATGGGCGAATTCCGGTATCAGCCTCGAATTTCCCTGAATGGATGTCAGCGAGTCTATATACCAGACAAACGGGTCTATATCCTGGTACAGAGGACGGTTGATACGGTATGAATAATTGACCATTGTACTCCATTTGTCATTGAACCCATAACCCAGCTTTGCATTCGGAAACAGGTTGAAATAGCCCGTGTCTATTACCCGTGTATTTAGTTTCCGGGAGAAGCCGGTTACTATGGACTGCTCTGCCCTGCTGCCTGCCGCATAATCCCATTTTCCGTATTTACCGCTATACAAAGCATACACTGCGGGCACATATTCCTGGTAGATAAACCCATTGGCAAACTGTGCGTACTCCGTCCAATCCACATCGCCATCGGGTCTCACCCTGAATTTTACACTTCCTTTATTGGCAACGTAAGAATATTTACCTCCCATCTCCAGTTTGCCGCCATCTTTAAAATTCTTATTGATATCAAACTGGGCGATATACAGGTCAATACCGTTGTTGCCATCATTGACCCTTTGTCCTGATGTGTAATTGCCGGAAGGATAAGTGATCCGTTCCCTGATCTGGTCATAAAGTATGTTCCTGAAGTTATTGTATTGCACCCCGGCAAAGAAGCTACTGCCATTAGTATCCAGCTTCCTGTTCACGTTTATATTCCCTGCATGGTTCCTGTTTACCGTCTTACCATTGTTATACATGGCTATACTCGTCAACGCACCTGCAGGTGTATAACTATCTCCATCGTTTTCTACTGCAAGGTTATATAACGCATACAAGCCGTCATACTGCACCGATACGTCTGTTTTGTTGTTTATATCATAACTCATACCCAGCCTGTAGTTGGCCACATTTGCAAGTTTTGTGTTCTCCCGATAGTAGCCTTTAGTTCTGTATTCCCCTGCCGGTTGCGCAAAACTAGTAGTGTACACATTCTCATTCCAGTCTTTGCCCAGGTTGATGCCGTAATCACCTGATAGCGAAAGTTTGTTCTTCCTGTAATTGAGCCCCAACACTGTACCATTCAAAAAATGCCTTGCCCATGTAGCATTTTGTGTTAGGTTGCCTGAAAGTCCTTCACTGTCCTTTTGCTTCAGCAATATGTTGATCACCGCTCTACCTCTTGCATCATATTTTGCAGATGGGTTAGTTATCACCTCTATACTCTTTATGTCATGCACTGGCAAGCTAAGGAACCGCTCATAGGCGACCTGCTTTCCGTTGATGCAGATCATTGCTTCGCCTTTGCCGAAAACATTTACTTTATTACCTGCTACACTGATACCAGGTATTTTGCTCAGCAGTTCCGAAGTACCAGTGCTGGTAGCCAGCATGGTATTGGCAACATTTATCCTGCTACCATCGGCTGTTCTCTGAAACAAGGGAGTTCTTGCGGCCACGGCTACTTCATCCAGTTGCTTTACACTTTTCAGTAGGATCACCCCGAGGTCCACTATAGGGTCATTGGTGCTATTTTTCACATGAACAGTAGTATCAGTACCGCCATCAGCTGATATCAATATATCTGTTTCGGATGCTGAAATATCATTGAGTTCAAACCTGCCATTTTCATACTCAGCAATTCTTACAAGACTTTTTGTGCGGGCATCGGTGATAACAAGTGATCCTCTAGTTGCACTGTCCCTCCCATTTATTACTCTTCCTTTTATTGAATACGCCTGAGCAGAGGAAAGAGCCGGGTGCAGCATGGCAATTATTGATAAAACTACGCTCAAATATCTTACGGATCGATTGGCTATCATCGTTTCGGTCTTTTGATTAAAGACTCAAAACTATCTTTTGCCGTGTTGCCTAAGCAGCCATACCTACGGCATATCCGGCCAATTTAAAGATATAATGAAGCCGCTCTACGAGCGGCTCTATATTATTTGATTGTTGAACACTGTTTTAGTACTGTACTATCAATCGCATCATTGCATTACCACCTTACTTTCAGATGCTCCATACTCGTTCGACAAACGCACGATGTATAGACCAGCTGCCAGGTCGTGCAGATCGATCATTAATTTTCCTTTAGCTTCCGTGCTGTACACTGTACGGCCAGCCATATTCATAAGCGCTACTTTGGTAGTAATGCCTGGCAGGTCAATAGTGATTACTCCCCTGGCAGGGTTAGGATAAATAGTTGCGGTAACGCCCTTGCCAATGCTGGTCACTGCGGCAGTTCTCAGGTTCGTTATCCTTATGCTGTCAATCACCACATTCGTTACAGGCTTGTCACTGGAATTAGTGGTCACATGGCCAATATCCTGCACTACTGTAAAATTATTGGTAACCATACCAAAGACTGTATAATGATTATCCAGGTGGCTGTTGACCACCAGATTGATATAAAACTGGCAACCATTAGTATTAGGTCCTGAATTGGCCATTGCCAGCGCACCCGGTACGTTCTTAAGCGAAGACACAAATTCATCAGGTATCATATAGCCCGGGCCACCTGTACCGGTACCCAGCGGGTCGCCGCCCTGTATCATAAAATTGTCGATAACACGGTGAAATATAAGCCCGTCATAAAACTTTTCGGCTACTCGAGCTATGAAGCTGTCCACGGTTCGCGGTGTAAGCGTATCTGTCAGCATGATCTTGAAATTACCCATACTGGTGTAATAGGTCACCTCTGTCTGCGCATCAGCGTTATAAAAACAGCAAAGACACAATACAAGCAGGCAATACTTTGTAAACTTGTTCATATAGCTACATTTACAGCAAAGTACAAAAAATAAGCTGCCAGCGCAATTCTATGTTGTTAGCCTAATAAAAAAAATAGTCCTATATTTGATATATAATCATTATGAGGAAAAGTTTACTATACATCATCATCGCATCGTTGTGCATAGTCTGCTGTAAAAAAAACAGCACAACTGTTACTACCCCTACCAGCACTGATACCACTGATACCACTGATACCACTGACACCACTCATATCGTTGCCCCGGTATATACATCTGCAAAAATGAATGGAATGTGGATGTGGACAGGCAAAGCTGTAAACAGCACTAATCCTAATCCCCCTGATGCATTTATGCAGTTTAGCGTTACCGTATTAAGTGATTCAAGTCTGCTGATCCTCAATGATACTTTATTGTACCAGTCGACAGACTCTGCCGCGCATGAAATTAAATTTTACCACATAATGCCCGGTTCTGCTCACCTGGTTGACCAAACCCTATATTACAATACATCCGACAACTCAATGAAATATACATCACGGTTCAATCACAGTTACGGTGGGGGAACATTAAACGTGACAACCTCGGGGTATATACCCAACCCCTCTGTCAAAGACCATTTACCTAATATCATTGGTACAAAAGCAATGTCGGGCACTATTTATGATACCCTTATTTTTGGCGGCCCTGATGATACCCTATACCATGAAAGTGGAAATTTGACATTTACTGTTGTTAATGATTCTACGATCACTTTTGATATCGATGTACTGGGACTTGGCGATACGGTACTCCATTACAGGTCGACAGATAATGCTGCGAAAACATTAACTTTTCAGACATTTCACAGCTATGACTACATGTTATCAACACTTACCTATAATTATGTGTCGGGGCTGATAATTTTTGAACAACGTTCCCGTACCGTCGGGCAGAGTAAATATTTACGAATGGAATAAACCCTACTTACCTATCAGTTACTCACCCATACCTTTCAAAACAAACTCATCTGCTTGTTTTTCGTCCTCCGGAAATCTTTGATATTCATTTCCATATGAGTTTCATTGAGGTGGTACTTACGGCAGTAAATATCGAATTGTGCCTTTATGAGTTCGGCAAACTTACCATCGCCCACTATACGGTTGCCCCAGCGGCTGTCATTGACGTTACCTCCGTGGCAGGCAGATACCTGCTTCCACACCTTATCAGCCCTGTCAGGAAATGATTTGAATAACCAGTCTTTGAATATGCCACCGATAGCACCATTGAGCCGCACGACAGTATAACCTGCCCATTTGGCGCCGGCCTCGCTGGCGGCCTTCAGCACATCGTGCATGTGCATGTCATTGAGGCCGGGTATCAGCGGCGCATTCATGATGCCTGTGGGCACGCCTGCATCTGCCATGGTCTCTACTACCTTCAGCCTGCTCCTGTATGATGCGGTACGCGGCTCCAGCACACGGCGCAGGTCCTCATCAAGCGAGGTAATGGATGAAAAAACCCTTACTAGGTTCAGCTTTGCCAGGTCCTGTATAATGTCGAGGTCGCGCAGCACCAGCGCATTCTTGGTGAGTATGCCTACAGGGTTGCGATACTCCAGGCATATCTCCAGCAGCGCACGGGTTATCTTCATCTTTCGCTCTATGGGCTGGTAGCAGTCGGTATTACCACTGAGGCTTATTGTGGCAGGTTCCCAGTTCTTATTGTCAAAGAATTTGCGCAGCAGCGCAGGGGCATTTTTCTTCACTACTATTCGGCTTTCAAAGTCCACCCCGGCACTGTAGCCCCAGTATTCATGGCTATTACGGGCATAGCAATATACGCAACCATGCTCGCACCCCTGGTAGGGGTTTGCAGAATACATCATACCCACATCAGGGCTGGTCACCTTGTTCACCAGCGTTTTGCTGTCGTCCATTATGTATTCGGTATGGCGCTTTTCCTGTTCCCAGTCATCAATACCTTCGGCATGTTCCTGCACATATTCACCCTTCAGAAACCTGTTCTTAGGATTATACTGAGCTCCCCTGCCTTTTTCAAAACGCTCGTTGGCCTGCTGGTTGATCATTTTTTTAGTATAAAGTCGTAAGTATAAAGCTGTTTTGTTTGATAAGAGTCAGGTATTGTCAGTCGTATTCGCTCACGTCGCTGTAAAAAAGTCCATCATCATCGTGGTATATATCTTCATCATCACCTGCCTGTTTTCGTTGGGGTACTTTTGGCGGCAGCACTACCTTGCGCGGCTGAGTGGGATCTTCGTCTTCTTCAAGCACATACTGATTTTTTACATTCCCGTCTTTATCCAGGCCCATATCCCGAACTGAACCAAAACCAATAGCATCTTTCATCACATAGGGATTAAACATTTCACTACCCTTCCGCACAATATTCTTTTGCTCAAACCTGTCCTTGATCTGGTACATCACTTTGCGCACAGTGTCTTTTTTTATATTGTTGTTGAACAGGCTGTATTGTAACGCCGTATCTTTTACAAAAGAACTGATGAATACTGCAAGATTAGTGGTCTGAGGTGTGAGCAAGCTGTCTATGCCCCTGCTGTGCTCATAGTCGCTCATCCGCCCCCGTATTTGCGTAACCAGTTCCATGCCATCCTGCACCGGGTCTGCCAACTTTATAGTGGTGTCCCAAGATGTAAAGTTGCGGTATCGAACGGCAAAGGAAACCTCTTTACAAAACAGCCCACCCTTTACCAGGCGCTGCTCAAGCCGGGTGCACAGCGATATCAGCATAGACTCCAGCACCTGCCTGTCGCTGCTCTGCTGGCTGCTCATGGTGCGGGTGGCACTCATGGTGCGGTGCTCATGCTTATTATACATATCCACCTCGCCAAAATTGAGCCTGCTGTGCCAATAATTGCCCACCACCCCGCCAAATGCCTTACGCAGCAGCGCAGGGGAGGCATGACGCATTTCTACCGGATTGCGAATACCTATCATCGTCAACCTCCGTTCATTGGCAGATGCGATACCCGGCAGGTCCCTGAGTTTCAGAGTGGCAAGGTGCTGATCTATATTATCGGGCGTGATCACAACGAGGCCGTCCAGTTTCTGCAATTCAGTTCCCACTTTAGCGAGGAAAGAGTTGGGTGCTATGCCGATGGAGCATTTCAGGTAATCATACTTTCGGGCTAAGTCCGCCTTTATCTGCAAGGCGACACCGGTAAGATCATCATACACCAGCCTGTAAGAGTTGAAATTGGCAACTGCCTCATCTATACTTTTGGGTATCACATCGTCGCAGTAGTTGCGCAATATCGCCATCACATCCACATGTATCTGCCGATACCAGGCAGGGTGCGTGGTGGTAGTGAGCATCTGCGGGCAGAGTTCCATGCAATCTTTGAGCCTCATGCCGGTCTTTACTCCAAGATTCTTGGCTTCTATAGATGCTGCTATCACAGCGGCATTAGGACTGTCATAAGTGAGCACTCCTAAAGGCTTGCCACGCAGCTCCGGGTGGCGCTGCTGCTCACAACTGGCGAAGTAGCTATTCATGTCAACATACATGACAAGCGACTCTTTATTCGTTTCCATGGAGTTCTGGAATATGTCATGTATGTGCTTCACAAAGCTAAAGTACATACATTTTGTCAAATAAATTGGAAATTCCAATTTTCACATAAAAAACCGCCCGGGTCCATTACAGACCCAGGCGGGAACAACCCTTGTAAAAAGACCTGTATTAGAGGATCAATATAAGGATCAGAATGATCAGCAACAGGGCACCTAATGATATATACACATAAGGCTCCAGTTGTTTCAGTTCCTGCTTTGCATTTTTCAGTTCATGTTTCAGTTCTTTGCGCTGTTCCATATTCATATGGCGCAGATCCATAGACCTGATCTCGTTAACACGTCCGCGGATTTCGATAACACGGCTTTCTGCAGCTTCTTTGGTCATATTTTTAGCAGCTGCTTGTGTGGTTGTTGCAAGACCTGACAGTATCAGCATCATTGCGAGCAAATAAGTTTTGATTTTCATAGCGATATTTTTTTTGTGAGTGATGTTTTTTATCACACTAATGCCAATAAAAACCGTACCACGGGTTGCCCCCCCGTAATATTAAACTATTACACAATTGTATAAATAAGATCGGAAGCCCTGCTAATCTACCTGTACCATCTTTTCCTGCAGGACTTGGTCGTATTCTTTGAGGCGTATATAATACTTGCCGGCGGGCACATCGGCAGACTCAAATTCCACACGGAAGCGGTGGCCGGTCTTGCCAAACTCCTGGTTTTCAAATACCTTCTGGATCAAGTTACCCCGGTTGTCATACACACCCAGAGTCATTGTTTTAGGCGCATCCAGCATTATCTCAAATTTGGCCACTATCATCAGCGGCTTGGGTACATAAGCGGGTTGGCTGGGCGTTTCATTTATCTGGCTTACTGTGTAGTAATCCGGCGTGTTCCTTCCGGTTGCCGCACAAAGAAAATCGACCAGTTTTTTAGATTCCGCATCACGGTTCACATCATACACACCACGCGGCGAATGGCCATTGGTGACCACCCATACCGCGCTTTGCCCCAAATGGTCGAGCAGCCCGTTGGTCTTCAGGTATTTCAGCACTTTCACCAGTGTATCATCTCCGATCCGTGAAAAAGCGTAGTGCAATCCTTCTGCCGGGCACGAGCGAGGGCTATTGCCGCAAAAGGTCATTACCTCTACCTGGCCGGTCTGATGCGGTGCTACTACCAGCAGCTCCTCCCCTGCAAGCACCATAGGCTGATAAGTGGTATCGTCAGGGCGCAGTATCATTCCCACATTTACCTTAACCTGTAGGGGCGAATTATTATTGTTGGTGAGCATAAGCCTCGTGGTCTTCCCCACATAGCGACCCTCAAAGTTGATGGCCTCCATCTTTATGTCGTGGCTCTTAATGGCCTTATCGAGGTCCATCTTTATCACAGCTGATAAAGCAACGAATGGGGCGCAGGCTACAGCCAGCAGCGCAAGCAATTTCTTCATGGTCAGGAATTTGGGACAAAGTACATATAACCTAAGTCCATTACAATACGTACTTTTACGTATTTTAGAATCTGCGACCACCTGAGATCGGATGAATGGCAAATATTTTTAAATATTTTCGCCGTTACTGATTGTTGAATTACATATTTCCCTTACCTTTGCGCTCCAATTCTCATAGTGCTCTTATAATAAGGTTGCATTTGGGAGAAATAGTAGTCCTGCGAGGGACGAACATTCGTTAACACCAAAAAAAGTTTAAATGGCTAAAGAAATCAGCGGCTTCGTAAAGCTGCAGGTAAAAGGTGGCACTGCCAACCCGGCACCACCAATCGGCCCGGCGCTCGGCTCAAAAGGCGTCAACATCATGGAGTTCTGCAAGCAGTTCAATGCACGTACCCAGGATAAAATAGGTAAGGTACTTCCTGTAACCCTTACAGTTTACACAGACAAATCTTTCGATTTCGTTATCAAGACGCCACCGGCTGCAGTTCAGCTTATGGAGCTTGCTAAGCAATCAAAAGGCTCTAAAGAACCAAACCGCCAGAAAGTAGGTAAGGTAACCTGGGCACAGGTAGAGGCAATTGCTCAAGACAAGATGCCCGACCTTAACTGTTTCACGCTGGAAAGCGCCATGAAAATGGTTGCCGGTACTGCGCGCAGCATGGGTTTCACAGTAGAAGGCACAGCTCCCTGGGCTTAATGCATTTTTTACCTTACTAAAATTTTGATGCAATGGCAATCACTAAAAAAAGAAAAGCTGTAGAAGCTAAACTCGATAAAAATAAATCATACTCACTGACTGAAGCGGCTACGGTTGTAAAGACTATCAACCTTACTAAGTTCGACAGTTCAGTAGATATGCATATACGCCTTGGTGTAGATCCTAAGAAAGCTGACCAGGCAATACGCGGTACAGTAACCCTGCCACACGGCACCGGTAAAACTAAACGCGTTCTTGTACTTTGTACTCCTGATAAAGAAGCAGAAGCACTGGCAGCAGGCGCTGACTTCGTAGGCCTTGATGAGTATGTTACTAAAATAGATGGCGGCTGGACCGATGTAGACGTAATCGTGGCTACCCCATCTGTAATGCCTAAAATAGGCCGTCTGGGTAAAGTATTAGGTCCTCGTAACCTGATGCCAAACCCTAAGACAGGTACTGTTACCAATGACGTAGGCAATGCAGTAAAAGAAGTAAAAGGCGGTAAGATCGCGTTCAAAATAGATAAAGCGGGTATCATCCATGCATCTGTTGGCCGTGTATCATTTGAACCAGCAAAACTTGCAGAAAATGCACAGGAGCTGATCAATACGCTTATTCGCCTGAAACCTGCATCTGCAAAAGGCGCATATTTGAAAGGCATCAGTATGGCATCAACAATGAGCCCAGGCTTAACCATTGATACCAAATCTGTAGGATAACCTATTCCTCAAAGGAAAGGAGAAAACAAATTGTATAACAATACTGGTGCGGGAAACCAAATCAGCTAATTATCAAATAATATGACACCTGCTCAAAAAAACGAAGCAATAGAAGTACTGAAGGCGAAGTTCTCTCAGTACGACAACTTTTATATCACCAATACCGAATCATTGACGGTAGAACAGGTGAGCTCGCTCCGCAGGCTTTGTTTCGAAAAGAATGTAGAAATGAAGGTTGCAAAGAATACCCTTATCAAGAAAGCCCTTGAAAGCTTTAATGATGAGAAATATACCGGCATTTATGAGTCATTGCACGGTGTTACCGCGCTGATGTTCTCTGAATCACCAAAAGAGCCTGCGATGATCCTTACCTCATTCCGCAAAAAGAATCCGGGTGAAAGGCCTGTATTGAAAGCTGCGCTTATAGGTACAGATGTATTCACAGGTGATAACCAGTTGGTTAACCTTACCAAGATCAAGACGAAGAACGAGCTTATCGGCGAAGTTATCGGCTTGCTGCAGTCTCCTGCAAAACGCGTATTGGCTGCATTGTTGCACCACCACGAGTCAAAAGCAGAAGCAGGTACAGAAGAACCAGCTGCTGCAGCAGAATAAACCGGCATATGCACGTGCGCAGGCACAAAGCATTGCCCAATAACACAGGCTTCCAAGTCAATATATATTAAGTTTCAAGTAAACAATTTTTAAAAACAACAACAAAAAAACATACAATGGCAGACGTAAAAGCATTAGCCGAACAACTGGTTTCCCTTTCTGTAAAAGACGTACAGGAACTGGCAAACGTATTAAAATCTGATTATGGCATCGAGCCAGCTGCTGCTGCAGTAGTAATGTCAGGTGGTGGTGGCGACGCCGCTCCAGCTGCTGCTGAAAAGACTGCATTCACTGTTGTTCTGAAGAACGCAGGTGCATCTAAACTGAACGTTGTAAAAACAGTTAAAGACCTTACAGGCCTTGGACTGAAAGAAGCGAAAGAACTGGTTGACGGCGCTCCTAAGAACGTGAAAGAAAACATAGGCAAAGCTGAAGCTGATGATATCGCAGGCAAGCTGAAAGAAGCTGGTGCTGAAGTTGAGATCATCTAATTTCAACCTTGTTCCCAATAAATAAAAATGCTCCCGTTCGGGAGCATTTTTATTTATCATAACCTGCCATTTCTGAACGGGCATAAAAAAACGCCCCGTAAATGCGGGGCGTTAATAATGTTGTTCAAAACGAGCTTAATCTTTAGGTATCTTCATAAAACCATCGCTGATATTTATAACCTGGCCCATGGCGTTAACGCCCTGGAAGTAAAATTTACCCGCATAAAAATCTGTATCATTTTGTGTCATATACAATTGGCCTGAATTACCCAATGCACTGAAATAATAGGCGCTGTCTGAAAAGCTATAACCAAAACTATCGGCCCATATGCCTAACCTGTTATATTGATTATAGCCCATATTATAGAGGTTGTCAGCATAAGTGTCCTGCAGATGAAGGTATAGCTGTATTTTTTTATTCTTTATGCCAAGTATCAGATTATAACCAAGGCTATCTACCAAGTAAATTACAGAATCGGCAACCCAGCTTGAGCCGTTTATCTTGAGGCTAAGCGGAGCTGTGCCAGTCCAGATAAAGTCTCCCGGTTTTAACGGATTCAATGGGTTCACGCTATTATTGCCGTTGCTGGATGGGTTAGCAATATAGTCTCCATTACTGCAAGAAGCCATACCCAAGCAAACACTACCAAATAACAGGGCCGAATACAATATTTTTTTCATAAGGTATTTTTGTACGCCTAAAGATACTAAGCGTTATAAATAAAGCAAAAATTATTTTTATAAAACTGTAATTAATTACTACTAACCTTGCACTTTCAATCCTAATTCCTTTAATTGTGCATCATCTATGGCAGCCGGGGCATCAAGCATCACATCACGCCCTGCATTATTCTTAGGGAAAGCGATGAAGTCCCTGATGCTTTCCTGACCACCAAGCAATGCGCATAAACGATCGAAGCCCAATGCTATACCACCATGCGGTGGTGCACCATACTCAAAGGCGCCCATAAGGAACCCGAATTTCTCCTGTGCTTCTTCCTTGGTCATCCCCAGCGCTGCAAACATCTTCTCCTGCAGATCGCGCTGGAAGATACGGATGGAACCTCCACCAATTTCAGTACCGTTAAGCACCATATCATACGCATTAGCCTTTATGGCTCCGTACTTGCTGAGGTCGTTCATCCATTCTATATGCTCAGGTTTTGGCGAGGTGAACGGGTGATGACGAGCTACCCACCTGTTACCTTCCTCATCGTATTCGAATAAAGGGAAATCAATGACCCAAAGCGGCTTGTAAACAGAAGGATCACGGAAACCTAAACGATTACCCATTTCCAGGCGAAGTTCGCTCATGGCCTTACGAGTACGTGTCTCAGCACC
>CAYZKL010000008.1:19245-21350 GCA_964478855.1 uncultured Flavipsychrobacter sp. | reverse complement strand
ACCTGCAAGTATCAATATCAGATCACCGGCTCCAGCTCCACATAACGCAGCGATCTCTTTCAATTTATCTTCACTAAATAACTTGTCAACACTGCTTTTAAATGTTCCGTCAGCATTACACTTAATGTTCACTACACCACTCATGCCTATCTGCGGGCGCTTTACCCATTCAGTCAATTCATCAAGCTGCTTACGGGTGTATTCTGCAGCACCGGGCACTGCAATGGCAAGCACTGTAGCCGCTTCATTGAATACCTTGAAATCAACACCTTCGAATGCACTGCAATGCACTTTATCTTCTGCCTTAAGGTTCTGTATCTTCATTTCGAACCTGATATCCGGCTTATCATTACCATAATGCCACATCGCATCATCAAATGTCATTCGCGGGAAAGCCTCAGTCAACTTCACGCCCTTTACATCGCTGAATACATGTTTAAACAAACCTTCAAAAGTGCCTAATATATCTTCCTGCTCTACAAAACACATTTCGCAGTCTATCTGCGTGAATTCCGGCTGCCTGTCGGCACGAAGGTCCTCATCACGGAAGCATTTTACGATCTGGTAGTAACGGTCATAACCGCTCACCATCAGCAATTGTTTAAAAGTCTGCGGACTCTGCGGCAATGCGTAGAACTGCCCTTCATTCATACGTGAAGGCACTACGAAGTCACGCGCCCCCTCAGGAGTAGAGCGGATAAGGAACGGTGTTTCAATATCCCAGAATCCAAGCGTATCGAGGTAATTACGTACAGAGCGGTTCACCTTATAACGTAGTTCCAGGTTTCTTTTGAGTACGGGCCTGCGCAGGTCCAGGTAACGATACTTCATGCGAAGCTCGTCACCGCCATCTGTATCTTCTTCTATAGTGAACGGAGGTGTATTTGCGCTATTGAGAATAGTAAAATCACTTACTTCCAGTTCTATATCACCGGTAGGTATTTTTGCATTCTTATTACTGCGCTCCACCACTTTTCCTGTTACACAGATGACGAATTCCCTGCCTATCGGCTGGCTATCCAGTCTGCCGTTCAGATGCTCATTGAATAACAATTGGGTAATACCATAACGGTCGCGGAGATCTATAAATGTAATACTGCCAAATTTACGAACTGTCTGTGCCCAGCCTGCCAGGGTCACTTCATTACCGGCCTGCTGCAACCGCAGCTCGCCACAAGTATGCGTACGATACATATCAGAGTTTTAAAAAAGACTGCGAAGATAATCGATTATTGCACAGGCAGATGAAAATAGCCACAGAATAACGTTAAACAACAAGGCAAGTTGCATTCTGTCAATTTATTACCTTTGCACTTCTTTACGCCTAAATGAAACTCCATATACTCGCCATTGCGGCACATCCCGACGATATAGAATTAGGTTGCGCAGGCACACTAATCAAACATGCCCGTGCCGGCCAGAATGTGGGTATTGTAGACCTGACAGAGGGCGAACTAGGTACCAGGGGCTCTGTAGCAACCAGGTATGAGGAAGCAAGGCTGGCGGCTGAGGTGATGGGCATAAAAGTGCGGGAGAATGCACGTATGGCCGATGGGTTCTTCAAAAATGATGAAGAGCATGTGCGCAGACTCATTCCCTACATTCGCCGTTACCAGCCGGAGATAGTGATAGCCAACGCACTGGAAGACCGCCACCCCGATCACGGTCGCGGAGGCAGGCTGATCGCTGATGCCTGTTTCTTTGCCGGATTGAGTAAAATAGCTACCGAATGGCAAGGCACAGCACAGCAACCATGGCGGCCAAAAAAGGTTTATCATATAGTGCAGGACCGGCTTATGGAGCCCAGTTTTATAGTAGATATAACAGACACTTTTGAGCAGAAAATGGAGGCAATACGTTGCTATCGCAGCCAGTTTCATGATCCGGCATCCAATGAGCCGGCGACCTATATCGCCTCGGCCCGATTCCTGGAAAATGTGGAGGCAAGAGATGCGATAATGGGCAAAAAAATAGGGGTGAAATACGGTGAAATGTTTGTGAGTGAGAATACACCCGGCATAAGCACCCTGGATGACCTGATACTACCTGAAATGCCCTAACAAGCCAGAAAACAGAAAATATGGCCAAAATATCGGAGAAATAGT
>CAYZKL010000008.1:15575-19235 GCA_964478855.1 uncultured Flavipsychrobacter sp. | reverse complement strand
TCCATTTACAATAATTGTCCTTATTAATAACGAAGAAATAGTGAACATTTTTATGTTTTTATTTTTTGTTTTTGAATTTTATCCATACCTTTGCAGTCCCAAAAAAATCTAAATTCATTTAATCATGGCTCGCGTTTGTCAGGTAACAGGTAGAAAACCAGTTGTAGGCCACAAGGTATCATTCTCTAACAAGAAATCGAAGCGTCGTTTCCTGCCGAATCTGCAGAAAAAGCGTTTCTATCTTCCGGAAGAAGACCGCTGGATCACACTTAAATTGACCACAGATGCAATTCGTACTATCAATAAGAACGGACTGCTGACTGTAGTAAAAGAACTTCGTGAAAGAGGAGTAACTATCTAATACCGTAAAAAAGTAAGTAAGCATAAAATCATTCAGCAATGGCAAAAAAAGGAAACCGTGTTCAGGTAATAATGGAATGCACCGAGCATAAAAACAGCGGGCAGCCAGGCACCAGCCGTTATATTACCACTAAGAACAAGAAAACAACTACAGAGCGCCTGGAGTTGAAGAAGTACAACCCGATATTGAAGAAAGTTACTGTTCATAAAGAAATTAAATAATCCAATTAAAATATTAAGCGATGGCAAAAGCAGCTAAAACCGCGATAAAGAAAGACCCTAAACAGGCGCTCGAAGCTAAGAATTACACTAAAGTAATCAAGGCGGTACGTAGTCCTAAGTCGGGAGCATATACCTTTAAAGAAGGTATGGTGCACAAGGATAAAGTCAAAGATTTTTTGGCTAACGTTAAATAAGAATCGCCCCTATATTCCTAAGCACCATAAAGCTTTAGGACTTATAAACATACTACATGAAAAGCCACCTTTATGGTGGCTTTTCTTATGCTTATACCTTTGGAAATTCAATATAACGTAGCTTATTCATTCTCCCAGTCGTAAACGTCCTTTTCTTTATGGCCTGTTATCTGCTCGCGGCCACGGGTGAGCAGGTTGAAGATGATCACAAGTATCATAGCACCTAGGGTAGCACGCAATACGTCATTGAAGTAAGGGATATCTGTATTGAAGTTGATGAAAGTGAAGAAGTGCTCGCCCAGCCAGCCACCTACAATACCAAAGACAACCGTAACAAGGAAGCCATATCCCCTGCCGGGAACGATGAATTCAGCGATGTAACCGGCTATGGCACCGATGATTATGGTAATGATCAATTCTTTGTGCTCTGCTATGAAGCCGGGCATCTCGTACAACAGTAGGTGTGACATTTGCGCTTTTTAATTTCAAAAGTAAAAATTAATAATTAAAAAGCGATAGTAATACACAAATGTTTGTGATACTGTTTGTTTAGTCTGCAGGGAAGTAGATATCGAAGGTGGCACCCTTGCCTAACTCGCCGGAAGCAGTGATAATACCATTATGATTATCGACTATCTTCTTAACTATGGCCAGGCCAATGCCGGTACCGGGATAATCGTCGCGGGAGTGCAGCTTCTGGAAGACATCAAATATGCGTTCGCTGAATTCCGGCTCGAAGCCGATACCATTATCTTTGACGGAGATGTGGCAATATGCCTTGCCCTGTACCAGATTGGCGGGATCATCAACGCCGGCGATAATGTTTGCGCTATTGATGATGATATGAGGGGTAACTGAGGGCTTTGAGAACTTGAAAGCATTGCCGAGCAGGTTGGTGATCAACTGACGAAACTGGAATGGGATGACACGCGCATTGCACATGCTCCGTAACTCTATAACAGCACCCTTTTCCTCAATAGTATCTTCGAGGTCTGTTTTCACCTCCTCTATGATCCTCCTGATATCTGTCTGTACAAATTTCCTTTCGGTGGCATTGATGCGGGAATACTCGAGCAGATCATCAATAAGCCGCTGCATACGGGCAGCCGCAGACTGCATTCGCTGAAAGTACTCCTTACCAATAGGCGACAGGTTTGGCTCTTCCTTTTTTAGTATGAACCCGGCAAACGTCTGTATCTTCCTAAGTGGCTCCTGCAGATCGTGGCTGGAGATATAAGTGAATGCCAGCAATTCCTTATTGGCAACATCTAATTCGGCGGCACGCTTACCCTTCTCCTCATTCTGAAACAGCAACTCTTCATTGGCTATTACCAGCTCGGCAGCACGCTTACCTTTCTCTTCGTTCTGAAAAACCAATTCGGCATTGGCAATGATAAGCTCGGCGGCACGTTTGCCCTTCTCTTCATTCTGAAATACCAGTTCTTCGTTGGCGATCACCAGTTCGGCGGCACGTTTGCCTTTCTCCTCATTCTGAAAGATCAACTCTTCATTGGCTATTATGAGCTCTGCTGCACGCTTGCCCTTTTCCTCATTCTGAAAGATCAGCTCTTCATTGGCAATGACCAGTTCGGCAGCACGTTTACCTCTCTCCTCATTCTGAAAGATCAGTTCCAGGTTGGCTATAGCAAGTTCTGCTTCACGCTTGCCTTTCTCTTCGTTCTGATAAGCAAGTTCACGATTTACCGTGATCAATTCATCAGATTCCCCGTTTCTGTTCATAGTAGTGCCCAATGCCGTTTAAGAGATAAGCTCGCGATTACATTAGTAAAATCATGCCATCGTATTTTATTTGTTTTCAAATTAAATGATATTGCAAACTATGCTCAATTGATGAGCCAAACCCCCATCCCGATTGCCCACTATGAGCAACGAGCGAATGCCGGAGCCAGGTTGTGAGCTAAACCCGAAGCAAGCAATTAAGAGTGAAAAGAGGCAAAATGTGGCTATCAACTTATCACTCAATGAACTATTTTTGCAGCCATGCAATCTACACTCAGCGAACAGGAAATAGTACGCCGCGAAAAACTTACGGAAATACGGGCTATGGGCATTGACCCATACCCTGCCCCACTCTTTGAAATAACCCATACTGCCAAACAGATAAAGGATACTTATACCGAAGAAACAAAGAACAATTTCAAATCTATATCCATAGCAGGCCGCATCATGAGTGTGCGGGATATGGGTAAAGCCAACTTTGCCGTGATACAGGATGCGAGCGGCAGGATACAGCTGTACATAAAGCGTGATGAGATATGCCCCGGCGAAGACAAATCGCTGTTTGATAACCTGTGGAAGAAACTGCTGGATATAGGCGATATCATAGGTGTAAAAGGATACGCATTCATCACCAAAACAGGTGAAACATCGATACATGTGGAGCAGTTTACGTTGCTGACCAAGTCGCTGCACCCGATGCCGGTGATCAAGGAGAAGGACGGCGAGGTATATGATGCCGTTACCGACCTGGAATTCAAGTACCGCCAGCGCTATGCCGACCTGATCGTGAACCCGGGCGTGCGTGATACCTTCATCCGTATTACCAAGATGAAGAACGCGATACGCACCTTCCTGAATGAGCGTGGTGCGCTGGAAGTGGATACTCCTGTGCTGCAGAGCATACCGGGCGGTGCTACGGCAAGGCCGTTCATCACGCACCACAATGCGCTGGATATGCCGCTGTATCTGCGTATAGCTAATGAGCTGTACCTGAAAAGGCTGGTGGTAGGCGGATTTGAGTGGGTATATGAGTTCAGCCGCAACTTCCGTAACGAGGGTATGGACCGCACCCACAACCCTGAGTTTACAATACTGGAATTCTACGTGGCTTATAAGGACTACCTGTGGATGATGGAAACAACGG
>CAYZKL010000008.1:0-15565 GCA_964478855.1 uncultured Flavipsychrobacter sp. | reverse complement strand
CGCCGTATAAGCGCATCAGCATCTATGACGCGATAAAGGAGCATACCGGCATAGACATCAGCGAGATGGACGAAAATGGCCTGCGCGGTGCGTGCAAACAACTGCATATAGATGTAGACCCCACCATGGGCAAAGGCAAGCTGATAGATGAACTGTTTGGCGGCAAGTGCGAGAAGCACTACATACAGCCAACCTTCATCATAGACTACCCTGTGGAGATGAGCCCGCTGACCAAGAAGCACCGCACCAAGGCTGGCTTGGTAGAGCGTTTTGAACTGATAGTGAATGGTAAGGAGATAGCCAACGCATATAGTGAGCTGAATGACCCTATAGACCAGCGTGAGCGGTTTGAGGACCAGGTAAAGCTTATGGAGCGTGGCGATGTGGAGGCGATGTATATAGATCATGATTTCCTGAGGGCGCTGGAGTATGGTATGCCACCTACAGCGGGTATTGGCTTTGGTATAGAACGCCTGGCCATGCTGCTGACAGGCCAGGTATCGATACAGGATGTTCTGTTCTTCCCGCAGATGAGAGCCGAAAAGATTAGCTAATGTGATGATTAGCTGATTAGCTGATTGAAAATGGAACAAATGAATATTATATCTGGCAACTTTTCGGGGTTGCCAGAGTTGTATAAAGGGGTTAATAAAACATACTTATGAAGTACCTGCTTTCCTTATTGATCTGCCTGGGGCTACACACGGTTGCCGGGGCGCAAACGTATGCGGACAGTATAGCCCAATGGCGCAAACACTATACCGATGAACTGATAGCCGACAAGCGCGCACCGATAAAGCATGCGCAGGCCAAGTACCTGCAGTTCTTTGTGCCGGACCAGACCTACAAGGTATGGGCAACTGTAACGGAATCCGTCGGCAGTACGCCTTTTATGGTACCTACGCACAGCGGCAAGCAAAAGCCATTTAAGGAGTATGCGGTACTGACCTTTGAACTGAAGGGCCAGACGATGCAACTGCATGCCTACCAGAGTGTGAACCTGGTGAGCGATGCGGCTCATAAAGACGACCTGTTCGTGCCATTTAACGACGAAACGAACTATGACCTGACCTATGGTGGCGGCAGGTACATAGACCTTAACATAAAGGACATACAGAACGGCAGCATACTGCGCGATTTCAACAAGTGCTACAATCCGTATTGCGCATATGCGGATGGTTTCTCTTGCCCGATACCACCGTCTGAGAATAGGCTGAAGACGGAGATAAGGGCTGGGGAAAAGATGTTTGTCCGATAATTAGCCGGCACGTATTATTCATAAATATGACACCGCCAAAACTGAGCAATTTATGATATTGACTCACAAAATACGTGGATAATTTATTGTAGTTATAGGTTGATGAATCCCAGTACTATTATTGAGCAAGATCAGAAAGAACTATGATTACGGCCGTTGTTACAGAGAGATTAATTACGACGTAGATTTGGGAAAGGAGGAGGTACATTAGAAGGTCCTTCTTCTCCTTTTTGTGCTAACCGAAATGTTACACTCCCATTTTTTCCGTTCTGACCAAATTGAAAAATAAACCTATCACGTGAAATCCCATGCTTTTCCGATAGGTAGTCAATAGTTGCATTCACATTATCCCAGGAACTCTGCTGACCTAATTTTGACATAATAGCAGATCCGGAAACTACTATCACTGCTAATGGGTTATATAACATGTAATCTGAAAGGCTATCCAGCTTTTTCTGAATAATGCCGGTTATTTTAATAGGCTTACCGTATACAACCTCACCAGAACTGATGCCCCGAGATTGACCAAAGACATCATTGCTCAATAAAATAAATATAAAAAGTATTAATATCCTATATCTCACTACAATTATTATTTTTGTAAAACTAATACAATATATAATACTTCCAAATACCAGATCAACACAATACAAATATTATAAATGCACATAAGGCTTCTCGTCATTCTGCTGTTACTTTCTATAAGTAATTTGATCTCCGGTCAAACCATTACTGACAGCTTTGAAAACCGGATATTCAAAGACAAGACCAGTTTTGATGAGCGATCAATAACTGGCACAACGAAGTTCACTAATGCCAAATTTCATAAAAGGACATCCTTCATCAGAACAAAATTTGCAATACCAACTGATATGCAAAGTGCATATTTCAGAGATACAACCATATTTGACGAATCTGAATTTGCTAAAAGCTCAAATTTTTCTAATGATTCTTTTTTAAATAAGATCAGTTTTTGCCGGGCAATATTCCTGGACACAACTTCTTTTGATGAAATATACTTTAAGGATGAAACTAATTTCAGGAACACTGCCTTTAAAGGCCATACCACGTTCCTGGGCAATAAGTTCTGCGGTATAACAGATTTTCAGATCGCATCGTTTCCAAACTATAGCTGTTTTCAATATTCCACATTTGACAGTACTGCCCTATTTTACGGATGTTCATTCCATGAGGCTGATTTCAGCTATACCACCTTCAATGGCAAGAACACCAGTTTCGGGAATACGAAGTATAAGCAAGCTGCAAACTTTGAGTACAGCATATTCAGCGTACTTAATTTCAAATCTGCGGTATTTGATAGTAAAGCGAATTTTAGTAATACGGTATTCTCTGATACCGCAAACTTCAATGAAACGATCTTCACAGATACAGTAACCTTTGAATTAGCCAAATTTCTGAAGAGTGTAAGGATGCGGCAAGTACAGTCGAAGTGCATGATATTAAGGAACGCTGAGATCAACGCAACACTATCATTTAATGGCGCAAAACTTGGCAGCTACTTAGACCTGTCCTCGTTAAAACTCACTGATAAAAGCAAGATCACGTTTAAGAACTGTGAATTGCCTGACACAATCAATTTTTCGAAGACGGATAAGATATACAATGAGATAGACCTGCAAAATGCGAGATTCAATGATACCGGCAGCAAAAGCAAACACCGGTTTCACTACATCTATTTGTATGATGCGGATATAGCAAAGTTAAGGCTTGATTACCTTCATTTCCGTTTGTTACTTACTGACCCTGAAACCAAGCAGGAACTGCATATTGATGATGCTACACCGATGTACGAGGCATTACTCAAAAACTTTTCGGACCATGGACAGGTAAAAAGTTATGAGTACCTGGATATTGAATACCAGGATTACATATGGAAGCAAAACAAAACATTCTCCTGGTTCAGGTTTGTACCGCACTACTGGAATTTTTACGGATACAGAAAGGGATATGTATTCCTTTGGGCGATCTGCCTGTTTGCTATTTTTACCATTATTAACTTCACCATACTGGAGCGCCTGAACAACCTGTATTATGTAGATGTAATAGAATTGGACCCAAAGGATAAACTCAGTAAAAAGGCACTGAATGCTGTCATTTATACATCTATGATCTTCTTCTTCCTTAAATTCAATTTCAGCAATTTTAAAAAGAAGAATCTTTCGGGATTATATATAGTGCTCATATACCTTACCGGTATCGTATGCATAGCCTACATGGCTAATTTTGTGATACAGAAGTAACCCATGCACTTAACTTTGCAGTGTACAACTCTTTGCATTTTATGAGAACAACTATATTCGCTTTACTTTTTGTTATATCAAGTAGCTTATCTTTTGGCCAGGGTAATGCATCAATTACACTGGGCAGCGTGCACAAACTAAAGTCTGCAATACTAGGAGAAGATCGGACCCTGAATATATACCTGACGGATAACTATAGCAAAAATGATACGACACACTACCCTGTCATATACCTGCTGGACGGAGGTACTGACGAAGACTTTATACATGTAGTGGGACTGGTACAGTTTAACAGTCAACCATGGGTTAACAGATTACCTAAGTCGATAGTAGTAGGTATCACTAATATCGACAGGAGAAAGGACCTGGCATTCCCTACCACGCTAAAAGTAGATAAAGCTAAATACCCTACCACAGGCGGGTCTGCAAAATTCATTGCCTACATAGAGCAGGAAGTGGTGCCTTATATAAACAAGAAGTTTAAAACGAATGGGTTTAAAACGATCATTGGCGAATCACTGGCCGGGGTATTTGCCACAGAAATACTGCAAACAAATCCTAAGCTATTTGACAATTACATCATCATAAGCCCAAGTATATGGTGGGACAATGCATCGTTGCTGCAGCGGAAATGGGACCTGACCGAGCAAAAGGTAAATAAGCGCATCGGAATATATATTGGGGTAGGAAAAGAAGGGCTGGCGCCAAGTGAAGTGCCACATGTAACGGAAGTGGACGCAAACCTGCTGAAAGAGAAAATTGACAGCTTCGGGAATAAAAATATCCAACTCTATTTCGACTACCTGCCGGAAGAAAACCATGCAACTATAGCCCACCAGGCTCTACTGAACGCATTCAAACAGCTTTCCAATACATCGGCCCATAAATAAAGTCTATATTTTCAGCAGGGTATGGTGTAAGTAATTTACATAAATTTGATGTAGGTACAGTGAATTATACCGGGCTAAAAAACAAAGGACTTTATGGAACGTAAAGAATTCATCAGGAAAGGAATATTTGCGAGTGCGCTTACTTATATGTACTCCGCATTTACCAGCCCGCTGAAGGCTGCAGAAAAGCTGAGCAAGTCGGCATACAGAGGTGTGGAGAGCGTATTGTCCCCTACAAATACACATATGGTGGGTAACGGGTTTAAAGTGATGAACTTCTTTCCGAACGGGAGAGGATTTGAGGAGCGGATGAGCCCTTTCTTCCTACTTGATTTTAATGCGGAAGTGAGCTATCCTCCATCAGAGTTGTCGAGAGGTGTGGGTGTGCATCCGCACAGAGGGATTGAGACCATAACATTTGCGTATAAGGGCTCTGTAGAGCATCATGATAGCAAGGGCAACCATGGCATAATAGGCCCGGGCGATGTACAATGGATGACAGCCGGCGGCGGAGTATTGCATAAAGAGTACCAGGAACATGACTATGTGCAGCATGGCGGTGCTTTTGAAATGCTGCAACTGTGGATAAACCTGCCTAAAGAGCATAAAATGACCCCGGCAAAATACCAGAGCATAGTACATACCGAAAAGCCCAAAATAGATCTGCCCAATAATATGGGCGAAGTATACGTGGTGGCCGGTGAATACGAAGGCGTGAAAGGATTAGCCAGCACTTTCTCTCCAGTGCATATGTATGACATTCACCTGAAAGCGGGGGCGGACTTTTCATTCAGCCTGCCGGCAAAATATAATACCGGGATACTGCTGATAGACGGTGAGCTAATGGTGAATGACCATGCGGTAAAGGAGAACCAATATGTGCAACTGAAAAACGAGGCCGGTGAGATACATATAAAAGCCAAAAACAAAAGCCTGCTGCTGGTACTGAGCGGCGAACCGCTTAATGAGCCATACGTTAGTTACGGGCCATTTGTGATGAATACACAAGAGGAAATAAAGCAGGCAATAGAAGACTACAATGCCGGAAAGTTCGGTTTCCTGAAAGATTAACTAAAAATATCAAAATAGTTTATTCGTGGAACGATGTTTGTGCGTATTTCATTGATAGTTGCATCCTAAAGTGCGGTATCATAGATTATGAAACAGATCATTGCGTATTTCCGGAAACTCAGGAACACCATTGGCGAGTTCATCCATGACCATTTTGATTTTGGTACGAAGGATAAAGGTGGTGTTTGGTACTAATCAGTAGCGTAAATGTAAGCTGCAATAAGGTTGATGCCCGGATATGATATCCTTACACATGGCTTCTTTATGCACTAAAACCCCTTGTGTTGTAACCACTAACACAATTAAAATAAGAATGTTGCGTTTAAGCTGAAAATCATCTTTTTATGAAAGCCGCAAGCATTCTTTTATTGTTATTACCCGCACAGGTATTTGCACAAGCAATAAACACTGATACCACCAATACAGTAAAACGCAAAACGAATGCTTTAGGGCTGCTGAATGAATCAAATACGATATTCTCCAGCTACAGCCCATATATGAATACATCGGGCATACAGTATAAAAGGCAGAATAAGAAGCATGTAACGCATTCAGTAATGCTAGGGTACAGCAGTTTCAGCAGTAACCTGAATCACCCCATTACATTGGTAAGGGCGGATACAGCATATGCAGTGAATACCCAATACAATATAAACATGGCGATGGCAGGATGCGGAGTAGAGATAAGCCGGCATTTCTATAAAAAGATACACCTGTACGCAGGACTGGAACTGCGTGCGGGTTATGGCGCAGGCAGGGCCGATACTGTTGTGACCGAATACCACAATGTATTGCATTTTAATCCGGCTACGAATACGTATATGAGTAACATTGCCACTACGACAAATAATATAAACGGTCCATCAGCGCAGATGGTATATGTGGGCTTGGCTCCACAAGTGGGAGTGACTGTGGAACTTAAACGTTTTTCCATCGGAACATCCTTCCTTAACTATATCAATTTCAGATCAATAACCTCCCGGGCAGGTGGCAGTTATGGGGTGGCTGATTTTGACATGGGTAATATGACCCAAAGGATCTTCGTATTCTACAAATTTTAGTCATTAGCCGAAATTGCCCCATGTGTATTACGGTACGATTTTTTACTGTACATGCTAAAAAAACATGGACAGCATCAACCAACAACAACGGGAAGAAAACAGGAAAAACCTGGGCGGGCAGGAAGCCACTAAAAAAATAAAGGAACTGGCGGATAGCGCCCAATCGTGCTTCTTTTGTACCAACATCAAAACAGGTCAGCCATTTGCAGTGCGGCCTATGTCGCCACAGCAAATAGATGACGAAGGGAACCTGTGGTTCCTGAGTGCAGATGACAGCATGAACTTACAGAGGACCCATATGTGCAACTTTTGTTTCAGGGCAGTCCTCACAGCGACTTTATGACGCTGTACGGAAAAGCAGCAGTAAACAAGGACAAAGCCAAAATAAAAGAACTATGGCAGCCTATCATTAAGACATGGTTTACTGAAGGTATAGATGATCCCAGGATATCTGTAATTAAAGTAACTCCTGAGGATGGCTACTACTGGGATACAAAACATGGGACCATTGTAGCATTTTTGAAAATGGCCGCCGGTGCTATAACCGGGCAAACACTTGACGACTCAATAGAAGGCACACTGAAGGTGTGACAAGCCTCTTATAAGCCACGTGATAAAGGATTTTGATGTAACTTTCCGCATCAAAATCCTTTAGTCATTTATATGAAATCAATCGTTGCGATCATCTTATCTATACTGTTGTTCCATGGCGCATACGCACAGCGGCCAAACTACCTGCCTGACCAGAAGGTAAAAGGTAAAGTAAAGGTGATAGAGGAGTATGTTGTAACAACAGATGAAAGCAAAAATCCGCCTGCGGAATCGCTGTTGCTGACCCATATTATAAAGTACAACAAGAAAAGCCAGATAACAGAAGAGTACAAACAAGATCAGACAACCGGTTTGGCCGATACTGCAAATAAGTACCTGTATACTTATAATAAGAAAGGCGACATGACTGAGATAGCCATCATCAGCAAAACAGATACTTTTCTTCAAAAGATCATAAACAAGTACGATACAAAAGGCAAACTGGTATCTGCGAGTATGGAACGAAAAGAAGACAACACCGTAACCCTGCTTAAGTATGATAGCAAAAAACGGGTAACCGAACTACAGCAGGGCAATAATGGCATAAGGAACCAATATGACAACAACGGGAACCTGACAGAACGATCCTCTATTGAAAACGGGGAGGAAAAGACGGCAGGTAAGTTGAGCTTTTCTTATGATGATAAGAATCAGATAACAGAACAGCGTATGGAAAAAGTGATCATACGCTATGATTATGACAATTACGACAAAGAAGGTAACTGGCAAAAGGTATCTGCTTCTTTTGGGCACAATACCCTACGTGCGGCAAAGCCAAAAGCATTCAATGTAACGATCAGAAAAATAACCTATTACTGAAACAACTGAATATACGAGTTGATAATAAACCCATTGTTGTTCTGTACCAGGTTCTTACCACCTATCTCTCTGCCCAACTGAACGGTTTGATTAAAGGGGCCACCTTCAAGGCGAATAGCTGAATTGAACTTATAACCAATAAGCCCGCTGATACGGTTCTGGTCAAAGATATTCTCGCCTACATTCTTACCAAAGCCAATGAATATCTCGTCATATGCAGCGGCGTATAGCTTTTTTGTGATAGGAACATCTATACGTGGCATATAACGTACCCTGTTGAGGTACACCCATTCATCAGGGCCGTCGCTGGCAAGTGTCCGCAATTTGCCGAGCCAACGCTGTTCTATGCGTAATCGGTGCAACAACGACACCTTACCTATCGGGCTGTTGATGACCAACTGCTCATATATACGGTGTTCAGGGAAGGTCTTGGGCACGGCAGCAATGCTATTGTCGCCATAAGGAAAAGTGAGGATCCAGCCATAACCCAGGTGGGCTGTCACCTGCGGATGAAACTTGTAGTTGAGCCCTACCCTCAACAAACTCTGCTGCCAATCTGTAATGAAATTATCTCTGCGCCACTGGTATTCGATATGACCACTTAATTTTTTACTTATAGCCGGTGTAATGGTAGTTGTAAACCAGCCTATACTATTATACTCGTTTGTACGAGCCTGGGCAATAGCTGAATGGGTAATAACCAGGAGCAATAAGCTGAGCAGAACCAGTTTTTTCATGCTGCAAATATAAAGCAGCAACTATAAAAGGAATGCTAAACTGCCTGAAATTGGCCAAACAACAGCTATAATACTGTATGTGTGGTCAATAAACATATTATTTGACATTATAAACCCCCTTTTGAAAGTTAACAATAAGGTAATAATAAGTTTACAATTACCTAACTACCAGTTTACAATGATTGATTATTTAGTAATCTACTTTTGCGCCAACATTAAAAAATCATGAAGAAATTATTAACACTATTGTTGCTCGCCCCGCTTATGACATTTGCCCAACCGGGCATGAAAGATTCGGTACATGTACCGGTACCTGCCAAACACTGGTATGAGAATATTGCTATACGCGGCTATATGCAGGTGCGCTACAACCGCCTGGCGGAAACTAACCCAAAGTTAAAATGTGAGCAATGCGACAAATCGTGGGGAGAGAACGGTAATGTATTCATACGCCGTATGCGTATTATATTCTTCGGACAGATACATGAGCGTGTTTACATATACATACAGCCGGATTTTGCCAGCTCGGCAAGTACTACCGCTCTTAACTTTGGTCAACTGCGCGATGCGTATATGGACGTAGGCATAGATAAGAAAAGCGAGTTTCGTGTGAGACTGGGACAAAGTAAAGTACCATTTGGCTTTGAAAACATGCAGTCGAGCCAGAACCGTCTTGCACTGGATCGTAACGATGCGCTGAACAGCGCATTAAGCAATGAACGTGACCTGGGTGCGTTCTTTTACTGGGCACCTTCTAAAATACGTAAACGCTTTACCCACCTGGTAAATGACGGTCTAAAAGGATCAGGCGATTATGGTGTATTAGCCATAGGCGCATTCAACGGACAAACGGCGAATAAACCTGAGCTGAATAACCAGATGCACCTGGTAGCTAGAGCAACCTATCCATTCCAGATAGGTAAGCAGATCATAGAACCATCGATACAGGGGTATACAGGCCACTATGTAATGGCATCGGACCAATTATCTACCGGTATCAAAACAACAAAGGATAAAAACTACCTGGACCAGAGGGCTGCAGCGACGATCGTATTATTTCCACAGCCATTTGGTGTACAGGCTGAATATAATATAGGTAAGGGGCCTGAATTCAACTTCGGAGATTCTTCAATAAAGACCAAAGATCTGAAAGGTGGCTACCTGACACTTAACTATTGCCTGAAGTACAAAAAGCAGGTGATATTCCCTTTTGTGAGGATGCAATACTATGAAGGTGGTAAAAAGCATGAACTGGATGCACGCAGCTATACGGTGAATGAATTTGAAGGTGGAATAGAATGGCAGCCAATAAAGAATTTTGAGCTGGTGACCATGTTCACGAAGTCGAAGAGGAGATTTGAAGACCTGAAAACACCAAAGAATGTACAGGAAGGCAGCCTGATAAGGATACAGGCACAGGTGAATTTCTAAAAGAAATTGCGATAAGTAATAAACCCCGGCATATGCCGGGGTTTTGTTTTGAGGAAATTAATAACCGTCGAATACTAATTTGGTAAACTAAATTAACATCTGTAAATTTTGCATTATTTGTCGTTAATAATAGCGTACAATTCATTAAATTGCATTGAAATCATTAAAACAACAACATGAAAAAGATACTTATCATAGCAAGCCTATGCCTGAGCACAGGACTTGTAAACGCTCAATCGCTTACAGCAGCCAGTACCATAGTGGATAGCCATAACGCAACTATAGGCTACATGAAGGGCGAAACTGTGGAAGACAGCCACCACAAAACACTTGGTTATATAAAAAAGGATGGCACTATTGAAGATAGTCACCACAATACAATAGGCTATGTGAAAACAGATGGTACCATTGAAGACAGCCATCACAAGACCATAGGTAAAGCAACCGGTTTTGCTACCAACGAAGTATTGAAGACATTCTTCTTTAAATCATAAACAGCATTGAAATAAACAGATCAGCCGAAGCAAATTGCTTCGGCTGATCTGTTTATACAAGCCTATAATTTGAACTGTAAAGTGAGGTATAAGTTCCTTTTGTCGGCAGGGAGGATGCCGGGACCGGGATAACCATCGGCACGGCGGGTGAAATACTTAGTATCTGAAAGATTGTTGACGCCGGTAAATACAGCATATCTGCGCCAGTTGTAACTAAGACTAAGATCCATAACGCCAAATGCAGGGATAGCCCCATCGACAGCAGTAGGCGTGATCTCGGTATTGGTAGCATCAGAGTATTGTTTGGCCTGGTGCGAATACTGGTATGTAACATTGAACCGGGAAGTACCAAATGACAAGCCCGTACGGAACAACAAAGGAGGTACATTCTCCACCAGTTTATCAGCAATAGCAGTATTGACCGTATTGATGTAACGGGCATCAATGAGCGAGAAATTGGTGTAGATATTGAGCTTGTACTTAGACGAACCTTTTGTGATCGCTTTCAATACATCTCCTTCCAGCAATACTTCAAGGCCTATGTTGCGGCTATCAGCAACATTTGTACGCAGGCGATAGGTCATAAAATTGGTATCCTTAGAGAAGATAGAACCAATACGGTCATTATACTTAAGATAGAACACACTCATATCGAGGTACAACCAACCTTTGTAATTGCCCCTGAATCCCATATCTACATTATAACCTGTTTCATCCTTCAACGCCGGATCAACACGGGCATTGGCATTGACCACCCTTATATCGTTGAAATTAATAGAGCGGTAGTTTTGCGAAACATTGCCATATAACTCGGTATGGTTATCAAACTTCCATGAGGTGCCTATGCCGAGCAGCGCAAATGAACGTGGATTGGTTTTAGACTCTGCGATCCTTTCGCTGGCAATAAATACATTCTGCTTGTAATAGTAACCGGATGCTTTGGTATTTATATGCTCGAAACGGATGCCGGGAGTGATATTCCAATGCTTGTTGATCTGGAATACGTTTTCGGCAAAGGCCGCGAGGTTAAGGCCGGGGAATTCGTAACCGGACTTATCAGGCTCAGGGCCAAGGAATGTGAAGTCAGCATCGCTGCCGCTACTTGCTGCACCCTGTTTCCTGATGGTAAGCCCGTTGTAATACCGGGTACCTATAAGAAAAGTGCTACGCTGATCGTTGAGTAATTTGTACCGGTGAATGAACCTCAATTCAGAACCGACATTGTTGTACCTGTCTGCCATGTAATCCCTGTTGCCGCCATTGTCCGGACGATTGATGTAGCTAAGGATACCAATTGCCTGCCTGCCACCTTGTAGCGTATAGTTCCTCCAGTTGAGTCGGGTATTGTCAGAGAATTTATAATCGAGATTGAGACTTATGAGATTCCAATCCACTTTGAACCAGTTCCTTGCTCTTACTGAAACTGATGGGTCTGCTGCAAATTGGGCGTCAGTAAGGCCGCCCGGTTGCTGGGCCAGGTATTTCATCATAGTGTATTCACCGGTGACCTTGAATTTCTTGGTTATATCGTAAGCAGCATGAAAGTAGGCACTGTGCTGATCATAATGGCTGTTAGGCCGCCAGCTGTCCCCTTTCTTAAACTGGTAAAAAGCATAGTAGTTCAGTTTGTTCTTTGCGATGGTTCCGCCTATGCTGTTGAAGGAATTAAAGAAACCCCATGCACCAACTGTTTGCCGTGTAGTGATTTCGAAAGGTTTGTTTTTAGGCCCTTCTTTCATTGCAAAGTTGATAAGGCCACCAAACTGCGGGCCATACTGCAGGCTGGCAGCACCACGAATGATCTCTATACGATCAACAGCCTCAGACGAAGGTGTATAATAGCTTTCGGGATAACCAAGTGCATCAGCACTGATATCATAACCATTCTGCCGTACATTGAAGTTAGACGAACGGTCAGGGCTGAGACCACGTCCGCCAATGCCCAACTGTAAACCCCCACGATCGTACTCCCATATATTGAGCCCTGAGATTCGGGCATATACCTGGCGGGTATTGTTGGTGGCCAGGTTCGCATTTATGTTCTTCATGTAAATGACCTCCGTCTTCTTACCAGCATTGATAGCGGTACCGGTCACATCATCAAGTTTACCGGAAACTGTCTCATTCTTTTTAGTAGTAACAGTTATGTCCGCCAGTGCAATATCCACTTTAGAGAGATCGATGTCTAGGGTAGCATTCTTATCGATGATCTTTACAATGTGTGTATATGGCTGGTAACCGGGAATAGCTATAACTACCTTGTAACTGCCGGAAGCCAGCTTTGCAAACCTGAAAAAGCCATTATCATCAGTCGTTTTTTGCTGCCCGCCGGGTGCCAGTTGCACAGGTGTATTTACGGCAGCCTCATTGCCCCTGCGCAATGTACCACTAATAGTATATTGCTGGGCAAAAGCACAAACGCTAAACATACACAAAAAGATAATCAGTCCTGTTATTCGCATACTTAATTCACTTTATTGTATGGCAACACCCAATTGTAGTGTTTCCATGTAAGCGGCTGTGCCGCCAGGTTTACCGATGAATCGATGAACAAGCGGGAACGCTGCCCATTCAATGACACATATACCTCGGCATATACTTCCGGGTCCTTCACTCCCCTCTTCTTATATTCACCAGCCAGGAAATGCGCATACTTCAAAACAAGGTCCGGCTGAGTACTCATCATTTTCTCCTGCAAGTTCGTTAAAAATTCTGCGTTATTCACTTCGAATGAGCGATGAGTACCGGGTTCCCTGACAGTAAAGTAAGTAGCGCCTGATTTTTCCATAAGCATAACCCGCCATGAAAAACGATAACCCTCCTCGTGCCAAAACAGATGACCGCGATAAAGAACGAACCTGAACGGGAAAATAAGCTGAAAGCTGATGTAGATAATACCTGCCACAGCTAAAGCCGAAGGGTATCTGTATTGATAAGCAGTGCCGCCAAGTATCCGATTGTGTGAGCTATTGTAAAACGGCAAAAATGATAATAACCTGTTATGGAAAGCGCCTGAAAAGAAGATGAGGCTGCAAACGATCATAACATAAGGGAACATACCAATGCCCGGAAAAAAGATGGCAGTGGCCACATGAAATATGACCACGAAACAATAAGCAACGGGGCGGGTACGGACATTGAGCAGAAATATGACGATGAAACAATCATATATAGCGCCGAACCATGAAAACAGGTAAGCCACCCAGGCATCGTACATAAAACTGCCAACTAGCGGAAGGTGGGTTTTGGCAGGTAGCCAGATACGCATAGGCTGCGCATCGAGCAGCCAATCGGAGTTAATCTTGGCTATGCCGGCAAAAATATATACCACAGCCATCTGGAACCTGATGATGCCTATGCACCACAATGGTACCAGCAGCTTCCGCTTGACCAAACCAAGGCGAACATCCAATGAATAGTCCCTGTTGGCAGGTAGCCAGATAAGCAGGAATGCCACAAGGCTGATGAAATAATAGTGATTGAGGTAAGTAGTAACATCAAGCAGCTCCACATAAGTAAACCCTATAAAGAATACTATCGCTGCCACTCTGTACAGGAAACCTATGGTAATAAATAACGTGGCCAGCGCAATCAAGAAGAACAGCAGATGCATACCGGTGTAGCCAAGCGGGCGTACCCAATCGAAACCCAAGTATGTAAAATGAAAGCGAGGCGTCACATAAACAGATGTTACCCATCCCCGCCACCAAAACCTCAGCGTACTTAACAACATAAGCAGGCCAAAAACGATACGAAATGTGACCAACGGCGCAATTGCTACCGGTTTGTCAAAGTTGAATCGCCTGGTACTGAATAATGCCTGGGCCACGATCGTTCATTTAATCGCCGTCGTTGTCCATAAAAGTGATCTGGACAGCAGTGGCAGAAGCTACATCCGTCTTTAACAGTGTAAGCAGCTTTTGTATCTCTTTGTAAGCAGCATCTACCGCTGCAGGTTGTGCAGTCAGTGAAGCAGAAAGCGGGTCTGGAATGAGTTGTAACTTAGCTATTGCTGCATCAAACTGGGCAAGGACATCATTGTTGAGGGTAGGATTCTTTAAAGCGACGATGTAATCGGATAAGCCCTTGCCACTGCCGGCACCATTGTATATTTTTTTAAGTGCAGACAAATTTTCGATTGCCAGGGCAACAGAAGAACCTGCATAATATCCTTCACATTTGTCAGCGAAAACAATACCGTTTGATTGCTTGCCGAACGGCCAGCCGATACGTGGGCCTTTCAGCATATCCAGCTGGTAAGCCAACTGATTGACCATGCTGCCGATAGGACTGCCGGTATTGGTCTTGGTATTACTTATAAACTCGGTGCGGTAAGTGCCCCAGCCGGAAGCCACATTATCCACCAACGTTTTTAAACGTGCCACAACATCCTGTACATACTTAACACGGTTGCCGGTATTAGTACTGAATTTGGCAATAGCATTAGGGCCGAAGTACAGGTAATTAAGAGCAGGAAAACCCTGTGAATACAAAGAGTTACGAGACATTGCAGTCAGGTCATAAGTGCCTGAAACAATGTTGCTTTCAATTGTGGTAGTGTCTATGGAGAAGCCTGTCAACTGACCCGCGGTTGCAAAGCTGTAATCGAGGCCACCTGAATAATTGACAAATATGTCGAGCAAGGCAGTTTCGGCAGGACCAAACTGGAATGCTGCGATAGTTTCATATTGTAAGTGAGCAGCGAGATAGGCAGTTTTTACATTAGCCTGGGTGGTAGCAGCGGGAGCAGACAGAAACGCATCGGAAGCTGTTTGTAACGCAGCAATTTTTTGTTGCATAGCCGTATATGCCGGGATAATGATATTATCTGCGTAATTGGTAAGCATAGCCTTTTTATCAAAGCCATTTACAATATTATCATCAACGGCTGGTGTTTGAGGTTTATGACAAGCATAAAACAACGTTACAGCTAACATCACCACAACCGACCA
>CAYZKL010000007.1:28167-67435 GCA_964478855.1 uncultured Flavipsychrobacter sp. | reverse complement strand
CCCATTCATCTAAGTTGTTGATTATCAATTATAGTTTGGGGTGAGGGTCACCCCAAATGGGGTGGCCAGTTTTAAGTCAAAGGTCAAAAGTCGTAAGTCGAATTTTTAGGGGTTCGAGGTGCTTCAATAATGCCTTTGTCCGGGGTGCAGGATATGTCGAAAATGGGGTGTGATTTTCGACATTACTGACCCCATTTTTGTTTTCTTAGGTCACCCCATTCATCTAAGTCGTTGGTTATCAATTGTAGTTTGGGGTGAGGGTCACCCCATATGGAAGCTCACTATTCGACCAGGCTCACTATAGCATAAGCAGAATTATTTTTGTCGCTCCATTGACCCTCCCGAAAACCGGGGATAAGGGTGAGTGATTTGTTTATTTAACTACCTACGCTAAAAACATACCTTACGAAGCAAATGTATTGCAAGAATTGAAGTGGAATTTTACAACATATCCACAAAACATCCGCCGCAGGTTAATGGAAACAAGCGTTGGTGCGGGGTTAAGAGTGAAAAAATGAAGTGGATAAGTTTTTTTGTGTGGTTTGTGTTGTAGCCTGTATCGCAAGTGGAAAACACTTGCTGTTGTTTAGACACAAGTGAAAAAACACTTGCGCCAATGCGGGGAATGGTCTGCCTACCTTATCGCAGTGTGTTACTACTTTACTATTATATCATACTTAACAGAGTCTGTGGTAATTAGTTGATTAGTGACGCTATCGTAAAGTTTCAGAATAGCGGTGGATTTTGTAGATCCGTAAGAACAAGGATATGGCATCTTAAAATAATAACTGTTTCCATATTCAAAATAGTTCAAATCTTCATTTGAATAAACGGGTTCATTCAGATCCTTATTATCATATCTAAAAGTGAGCTCAATTTTGGTTTTATCTGGTGTTGCGACCACATATGAAATTATTGCTGTATCCCGTTTGCTATAAGAAGTTAAGGCACTATCAACTATCAGAGCGAGTGGTTTACCGTGAGGGCTATTAGGACGACCACGACTATCATATAGTATGCTAAAACGAGGTTTTGTATTTAGATATAGTAAGTAACCTTTTAGTTTTCCATTTTGGTAGTAATCATAAAACGAACCAATTATTTCTCCTTCCATCATGTGGAATTTTTGTGCAAGGTTCCCATTTTCGAAATAGTTGCAATAAAAACCATTCAACTTACCCATTTTAAAATTACCAGTAGATTTGATATAACCATTATCATAAAAATCTTTGAAGTAACCGTCGGGAATAAGGGTTGTATCAATTTTGATAAATTGTTGAGTAGACACAATAATGCCTTTGTCGTTGATACGGTTTTTAACCACATGATCTGAGAGACTGTCAGTTCGTTTGTTCGAGGCATGATCAGAGAGGTCTCGGTTTTTGCAACCAATACTAATTGTGAAAAGGAATAAAAGGAAGAGTCTGGATGACATGCTTTAAAATTTTATTTTCTACCGAGCTGAGTTTCCTAGACTGCGGTATATCACCGAGAATAAACTCCCTACTGTTTTACTATAACATTATACTTAACAGAGTCTGCGGTAATTAGTTTATTAGTGACGCTGTCGTATAGGCTTAATGTAGCAGTAACCTTTCCTGAACCTACGATACATATGTAAGGAAACCGCGAATAATGCATATTTGCAAAAGCAAAATAATTATAGTTTTTGTCAGTAATTTCTACTTTATAATTTTTATTTGGTCTTTGATATAGAACGGTAAGTTTTGTTTTTATATGTTCCGGTTTAGCAATAATCAAATTAAGAATCAAGCTGTCTGCAGAATCATAGACAGGCTTCTCCTCAATAACTAACAATGATAATGGTTTACCAATTATTTGATTCTTAATGATCTTGCCATTTTCATCAAACTGAATTGAAAATCGTATTGCATTAGACGTTGCGTGGAAGTAGTATGATTTGATTACTCCATTGTCATAGTATTCATATTGTCCACCTATTGCCGAATCATCAAAAAAATGCAATTTGTGCAGCAAGCATCCATTGGGATAGTAATTTTTTACAAAGCCGTTAAATTTTCCCATTTTATATGCTCCGGTAGACTTGACAGCGCCATCATCGTAATAGTCAGTAAAAGGTCCATCGGCAAGTAAGCCTGTGTCATTTTTCAGAAATTCCTGAATTGAAATAACATTTCCCTCCGCGTTGTATTTTTTCTTGGTGACATGTTTTGTTGCAGATTTAGCAATGCTTTGTTTACCTGAGCGTTCAGGGCCTGAGCATCCGATAGCGAGTAAACAAAATGCGGCAACAACAATAAATTTCATATTAATAAATCGGGTTGATAGCATTGTCATAGATATAGTTGCGTGTCAGAGTAATCTTCAACTTACCTTTAAAAATAGTAAATGTTATGAAATTACATAATAGACAAAGTAAAATAGCAGTAGGTAAAATGATGCTATACGCTTCGACCAGTGTGGAGTCTATACCAGTTGATAAGAGCTTGCGAGACTAAATATTTACTTTAGGATAGCGGCAATGACCATAAACAAATATTCCGGCTTATCTGATTTTGAAACGTAGCCGTCGGCACCGGATTCTTTAGCTAATAATGCCAGATCAATGTCTGTGGAAAAATAGATGAGTGGTATGTGCTTAAACTGTTCATTGACCTTTAGCTGCCTGATGGCCTGCATACCTGAAACGACCGGCATATTATGATCCATAAGGATGAGGTGTGGCTGATGCCTGGCTACCTGTGCTATAATATCTACTGCTGACTGGCAGACGACAACATCGTAGCCCTGCATGGATAACAATTTGCGATAAACATGAAGTATGAGTATATCATCATCGCAGATCAATATTTTGTACCCATTATCTGTGCTCACACTGAGCAGAACAACATATAAGAATACCAGGAGGGAGATACCCGTATAAATAAAGACTGTAGTTTGCTTTAATACCTTTCGTTTCAGTTCAATGTATTTCCAATCGGGAGCAATAACATACATGGCACCAAACATGATAAGGAACAGAGCAATAATGAATGGGAACTGATATAATCGAATGATCACGGAAGTTGCCAGCAAATCGCCCAAAAGCAAACCAAAACCATAGAGAATGACCAAATTGAGTGTAGATACATAGATCAAAGAACAAATGAAGGACGCTTTTTTGGCAGCTATTAAATAATAAAATAGCCTATGCGTGGTTACGATCAGTCGCTTCATTTATTTAAAAGGAGTACGCTCGGTGATTTTGTTTAGTTAATGTAAAGTTAATGACCGCATTCAATTTAGCAAATAAAAATTGAATAAATAATAAGATATTTATTTTTCAATGTTCATAGTATTGACGTACAATATTTTATGTTAAAGATATAAGAGCGGGTCTTATGCTAATGCATAAACCAAAAAGAATGAGCGGGATGTAGCTATTATAATACCAAGTTAAACAAAATAGGAAATATTGATAGTAATATAAAACATAGCAAACGTAAGAACTGTACCCAGCAGGTTGATTACCATAACTTTGCGAGCAAAAAACAAGGATGAGGGCAGCAACATTACTGGTATTGATGATAATAACACAGCTATGCCATGCACAAACGGGCAGAGTAAGCGGAAAGGTAAGCGATAAGAAAACAGGCGTGACCATACCGGGGGCAACAATAATAATAGAGGGCAGCGGCCTGGGTGGTGTATCGGATACGGATGGGAGATTTGATATAAAGGACATACCTGCAAAGTCGTATAACATACAAGTGCAGAGCATAGGTTATGAACCTGCCATACTATATAACGTGGTGGTATCTTCGGGCAACGAGCAGGTGCTGAGCGTGGAACTGGAGGGAGGTAAGACAACTGCGCTGAATGAAGTAGTGGTAAGGCGCAACCCTTTTGCACACAGTGCGGAGACGCCACTATCCATACAAACATTATCAGCACAGGAAATAAAAAGTAACCCGGGCGGCAACTTTGATGTGTCGCGCGTAATACAGGCATTTCCGGGTGTGGGCGGCACATCGGGATCTGTGGGTGGATACAGGAATGACCTGATCATAAGAGGTGGCGCACCAAATGAAAACATCTACTACCTGGATGGCATAGAAGTACCGGTGATCAACCACTTTGCCACACAAGGATCGGCAGGCGGGCCAACAGGTATCATCAACATATCATTCATAGAAGATGTGAACCTGTACACAAGTGCCTTTCCTGCAAAGTATGACAATGCACTATCGGGCATACTGCAACTGAAACAAAGGGAAGCCAACCCCAACAAAGTACAAAACAATTTCAGGCTGAGCGCAACGGAACTGGCCTACTCGGCAGACGGACCAATAACCGACAAGCTATCGTTCCAGGCATCGGCAAGGCGGTCTTATCTGCAATTCCTGTTCCAGGCACTGCAGATACCGATACAGCCATCGTACTGGGATTTTCAGTACAAGCTGAACTATAAGATAAACAAGAAGCTGACCCTGTACACACTGGCGATAGGAGCGATAGACAACTTCAGCTTTCTGACACCGGATGAACTGACCCCGGAGAATGAATACATACTACACGCTAACCCGCTGATAAAACAGCGCAGCTACACCAACGGATACGGGCTGAAGAAACTGGTAAAGAAGGGGACATGGAACCTGACATTCAGCAGGAACATGCTGGTAAACAAGCTGGACAAATACCTGGACAACCAGAACCCAAGTGAGCCAACAAGGACACTACGTGTACACTCGACCGAGGCGGAAAACAAACTGCGGTTTGAAGTAAATAAATACAACGGAAGATGGACCTACAGCTATGGTGCCATGACCCAATATGACGCTTATAAGAATGACTTCTTTGCACAGGTGCGGGGAGCAGCCACAGACAGTAATGGAAACATAACCCAGCCGGCGATATACTACAGCAGTAATGCCGCACTGGAATTTGTGAAGTACGGGCTTTTCGGACAGGTGGCGGGTAACTTCTTTGACCGCAAGCTCACCCTGTCGCTGGGGCTGCGCACAGATGGCAATACGTTTATGACAGAAGGCAATAACCTGCTACAGCAGCTATCGCCAAGGCTATCGGCCACATGGTCTATAACCGATGCACTGAAGCTGAACGCATCGGTAGGGCGCTATTACAAAATACCTACCTATACCCTACTGGGCTATAAAGACACAGCAGGCAACTACGTGAACAAAGGCAATAAGTACATACAGTGTGACCACTATGTGGCAGGACTGGAATATCTGCCCGGCTGGCAGGGTGCAAGGTTTACGCTGGAAGGATTTTACAAGCAATACGCCAACTACCCAGTATCGCTGAATGATGGTATATCTCTTGCAAACAAGGGAGGTGACTTTAATGTACTGGGTAATGAACCCGTAGCATCGACCGGCAGCGGGCGCAGCTATGGTGCGGAGTTCCAGTTTCAGCAAAAGCTGACAAAGAACTTTTTTGTGATACTGTCTTACACCCTGTATAAAAGTGAATTTACTAATGCGAGTGGCAAGTATGTGCCGGCATCGTGGGACAACGGCAACCTGCTCTCCTTTATAGGTGGCTATAAATTCAAACGCAATATAGAACTGGGTGTGAAGTTCAGATACCAGGGAGGAGCACCCTACTCTCCGTTTGACATGAACGCATCGCAAGCCAACTATACCGTATTGGGTACCGGGCTGATAGACTACAGCAAGTTTAACACGCTGCGGCTGACCAGCTTTAACTCTATGGACATACGCATAGATAAAAAGTGGAACTACAAGAAATGGACCCTGGACCTGTATGCAGATGTAACCAATGCCTATGCAGCCAAACAACCAGCAGTACCAACCTTTACATTTAAAAGAACCGCAGACAACACAACATTTGCTACGACAGACGGCCAGCCGCTAAAAGCAGACGGCAGCAACGGAATACCGCTGATACTGGATAACAGCAGCGCAGTGCTGATACCGACGATAGGATTTATTATAGAATTTTAAGTGTATTTAGTCGTACAATACGGCTAAATTTGCCGAGGAAGTATGTACATATCATCACTGAATTCGGGGAGTAACGGGAATTGCTACTATATAGGCAATGATGAGGAAGCTGTGCTGATAGATGCAGGCATATCGTGCAAGGAAACCGAGCAGCGCATGAGGCGGCTGGGCCTGCAGATGGATAAAGTGAAGGCGGTATTCATATCGCACGAACACATAGACCATATAAAAGGTATAGAAGTGCTGGCTGCCAGGTACAGGCTACCGGTATATATAACTGCCGCAACACTGGGTAACAGCAAGCTAAGGATACCACAAGAACAGATCAGAGCATTTAAAGCATACGAGCCGGTGATGATAGGCAGCCTGGCGATACAGGCCTTCCCGAAATTTCATGACGCCAATGACCCACATAGTTTCCTGATCAGTTGTGATGGTGTGCATACGGGAGTATTTACAGATATAGGAGCGTGCTGCGAACACCTGATCACCCACTTCAAACAATGCCATGCGGCGATACTGGAAGCAAACTATGATGAGGATATGCTGCACAACGGCAGATACCCGTACCACCTGAAAAAGCGCATCAGCGGTGGGCATGGCCACTTATCGAACAGGCAGGCACTGGAGCTATACCTGGCGCATAAGCCGGCACAACTGAGCCACCTGCTGCTGGCACACCTATCGAAAGAGAACAACAGCCCGGAACTGGTGCAGGCACTGTTTGATGCCCATGCAGGGCAAACTAAAATAATAGTGGCCACACGCTACGAAGAAACACCCGTATATCATATACAGGCCACTACAAAAACGGAAGCAATAAAAGTAAAATATAAGGCCCCGAAAGCTGTACAGGCTACGTTATTTTGATTAGTTTAGTGAAAAATATTTTATGAGAAAATATCTTACACTATTACTTGTGTATGCCTATTCCATACAGGCATACGGCCAGGCAGCAACAGTTGACTCTATAATAGACAAGAAGATATACACTTCATTTTTTTCATTTAAGTACAAGGCCCCGCTGTATGTGACCTACAACCTATATAAAGGCGGAGGGGACTGTGACCGGCAAAAGGAAGGATTCACATTTAAGGTGGACAACTGTAACCGATGCGCAAAATCGACAGACTATAGTAAGAGCGGTTATGAAAAAGGCCACCTGGCCAATGCCGAGGACTTTGCTTACAAATGTGCCCATGAGGAACTTACATTCCGTTACTACAACTGCGTGCCGCAGACCTTTGAACTGAACCATGGCGAGTGGCTGAAATGGGAAGACAAGATCAGGGATATGGCCGAGGCAAAGAAACTGTTTATAATAGCGGGCAGCATATTCGGGAAAGAGAAATTAGGGAAGAACAAAGTAGGCATACCGACACACTGCTACAAAATAATAGTGGATGCCAAAACTCAAAAAGTACTGGAATGCCTGATCTTTCCGAATGATAAAAGCGGCAGTGTAGAAAACATAGAACTGGCTGCACTGAAAAAGAAACTGGGTTACCCGTTGATGCCAAAATCGCACTGGACGAAGTGATCAGTCCTGGACGACACAGACAGGCGCATGACGAACGGGGAAGTTGACCGAATTGGCAATGAAACATTTTTCGTGGGCAAGCGCATGAAGTTCGTTGGCCTTTTCGACCATAGAACTATCGGATACGGTTACGAGAGGATATAATACTGCTTCGGAAAAATGACCGCTACGGTCAGCGGGCTGTACCATGGTGCCTTTTGCATGATCGACATAATCAACTACGATTACACCAGCATCGGCACAGAGGTGCAGGTACCAAAGCATGTGGCAGGCTGATAAAGCAGACAGCAGGAGTGTTTCGGGATTGTGTTTAGAGACATCGCCCCGGAACGGACGGTCTGAGGACGCAAGGATATCATCCTTATGCTCAGAGGAAATAGTATGACTGCGCTCATAATTGCGATAGTCGCGGGTGCCTTCCCCTGTATTGCCTGTCCACTTAACTGATACTGAATACTGATGTTGTTTTTCCATAGCCAAAGAATTAACGGTATGAGATGCCCGATATGGGCACAGACATACAAATGAAAAGTAGTACTTTTCATTATAAAACTAAAATAATGGTACGGTTAATTGCCTGAGCCAATTATGCTACAGCATCCTGTACTTTCTTCTTGAGCAAGCGGGCTTTTGCTGCTGCGCACTGTTTGGCAATGAGCATTTTGTTTTCGATAAGCAGGCCGACTACCATACCTGCTGCGCCATACATTAATAATTTACCAAGTTTCAAAAGATCGAATTTTGCATAATTCTATCATAACCATGCCACCATAACCGGAAATGCAAGAGTTAAAATATGTGTAAATCATATATAAAACAGGCAGAAAATCTTTGAAAAGCAACATTAATTTTCATTTATTAAATATTACAATAGCTATTTTTGCAACTCATAAACGAAACCAAATGGGAAAACTCATCAAACGTATCTTTATCACTATAGGCATTATCATCGGCTTGTTCCTATTAACAGCAGTACTTGTACCAGTGTTCTTCAAAGACAAGATAATGGCGCTGGTGAAAAAAGAGCTGAATGAGCAGCTTAATGCTACTACCAACTTTAAGGATGTGAACATTTCCCTGTTCCACAGTTTCCCACACCTGTCTGTGAGTATAGAACAGCTGAGCATAGTGGGCAAGGAGTCGTTTAAGAATGATACCCTGATAGCCGCTGAAAGCATAGATGTAGCCCTGGACCTGATGAAGGCCATAAACGGCACTTACGACATACTGAATATAGGACTGGTATCGCCAAGGATACATGCGATAGTGCTTGAAGACGGTAAGGCAAACTGGGACATAACCAAGCCTACCCCACCAAGTGCCACACCTGCAGCGGCATCACAACCTTTTGCCATGAAGCTGCGCAAATACTCTATAGAACATGGATATATAGAATATAAAGACGAGCAGGGTAAGATGCATGTCATCATTGATAACCTTGACCACAGCGGCTCAGGGGATTTTACAAGCGATGCGTTTACACTGGCAACAAAGACAACGGCAGATGCGATCACATTCGTTAGTGGTGGGATACCTTACCTGTCGAAAGTAAAGACGGCGATAGACCTGGACCTGGGGATAGATAATAAGACTTCGAAATACACTTTTAATACTGAGAAAATACAGCTGAACGGGCTGCGCCTGTCAACAAAAGGATTTGTGCAGATGCCAGATACCAATAATATGCTGATGGATATCACCTTCAACACACCATCGAATGACTTTAAAGACATACTGTCGCTGGTGCCGGGTATCTACCAGAGCAACTTTAAAGACATAAAGACAACCGGAAAGGTGACACTGAACGGATTTGTAAAAGGCAAGTACAATAACAAACAAATGCCTTCTTACCAATTTAACCTGGGTATACAAGATGGTTCATTCCAATATCCTGACCTGCCACAGAAAGTAGCCAACATCCAGATATAGCTGGTGGTTAACTACCCGGATGGCATTACCGACCATACAGTAGTGAACCTTGAAAAATGCCACCTGGAATTTGGTGGGCAACCTTTTGACTTCCGTATGTTGCTGAAAACACCGGTATCTGACCAATGGATAGATGCAAGTGCAAAAGGCAGAATAGACCTGACGCAGGTACAGAAATTTGTGAAGATGGAAGCAGGCACCAAGCTTAAAGGTGTGATCAGTGCAGATGTAAATGCTAAAGGATCGATAGCGGCAGCACAGAAAAAACAATTCACCAACTTTGACGCATCGGGTACGATCAATATCAACGACCTGGCGTATGCATCGAAGAGCAATCCTGATGAAATAGACCTGTATAGCCTGAACCTGACCTTTAATCCAAAGAATGTAACGGCATCGAACATCAAAGGACAATACTTAAAGACGCTGTTCAGCGGTAGCGGCAGCATCAATAACATGCTGGGGTATTACCTGAACAATGAATCGCTGAGCGGCACATTCAGCCTGATAGCAGATAAGATAGATGTGAACAAATTCATGGGTACCACATCGGCTTCAGTAACACCTACTGCAACTACAGCTGCTGCTCCGGCTGCATCTACAGAGCCATTCCTGGTGCCGGGCAACCTGGATATAGAGCTTCATACTACAGTAGGTACATTGCTGTATGATAACATAACCCTGACCAATGTGGCAGCTGACCTGGTGATACGTAACCAGGTAGTGAACCTTCAAAACCTGTCGGGCAAAGGACTTGACGGAGCATTTAAGATGAATGGTTTCTACTCTACAAAAACCGATAAGAAGACCCCGGATATCCAGTTTGATTATAACGTTACCGGTGTGGACATTCAGAAAACATACAACTCATTTGCTACAGTGCAAAAACTGATGCCGAGTGCTAAGTATATTTCCGGCAAGGTAACATCTAACGTAAGCATGACCGGCAAGCTTGGCGGCGATATGAGCCCTGTGATGAATACGCTATCGGGTAAGGGTGACCTGATGCTGTTGAGCGGATTGCTGAGCAACTTCCCGGTGACTGACCAACTTGCCGACAAGCTGCGCCTGAGCCAGTTCAAAACAATAAAGCTGAGCGATATGAAACTGTTCTTCACCTTTGAGAACGGAAGAGTGACGATACAGCCGTACAAAATAAAAATCAGTGATATAGATGCAGAAATAGCAGGTAGCCATGGTTTTGACCAGACCATGAAGTATGGTGTGAACTTCGTTGTTCCACGCTCATCGCTGGGTACTGCGGGTAACAACATGGTGAACAACCTGGTAAGCCAGGCAACAAGCAAGGGTATACCGGTGCAACTGGGCGATAAAGTGAACCTGGCTGTAAATATAACCGGCACCATGACCAAGCCGCAGATAGAGACCAACCTTAAGAACTTAGCAGGAGATGCTGTTAAGACTGTAAAGGAAGAGATAAAGAAAGAAGTGCAGAAGAGAGTGGACAGTGTAAAAACAGTAGTGAAAGATACAGTACAGGCCATAAAGAAAGAAGTAGTGAACCAGGCTAAAGAGGAGTTGAAAAAACAACTGGAAGAAAAGAAACCTGAGTCTGTGAAAGATGCTGCTGATAAGGCTAAAAAAGGACTGAATAATTTGTTTGGAAAGAAGAAATAAGCGCAGCTTAGCAGTAAACAATGAAGAAGTACGTATCATCGCTTGACCAGACGGCTAAGGTAACCCCTTACGCAATATTGGTGTTGGGATTCATCATCCTGGTAGTAGGGTTATTTGTGTTCATCAAATATTCTGACCAGCAACTGCTGCTGTACATTACCACCCTACCTACTTTTTTCCTGCTGATAGGGATAGTGGTAGCTATGTATTATCTACAGCCATTAGGTGTGACACTTAACGATGGTGATATTACCATAGACCGCAGACTGAAGCCAGTTGTTATCCCTATTGCTGATATAAAACAAGTAAGAGCGGTGAGTGAGGACGATATGAGGTATTCAATAAAGACCATGGGCAACGGCGGGGTATTTGGTTATACCGGTGCGTATTACAATAAGAAGATGGGCAAGATGTCGTGGTATTGCAGCCAGAGGAAGAATTACATACTGATAGAGCGTACCAATAATAAAAAAGTAATTGTTACGCCGGATGATCCTGAAGCAATGCTTCGGGATGTCAAGAAAATGCACCCGTCGCTTATAGCTAAAAACTAAGGACCGAGCTTATTTTGGCAAAGAAAAATGGGGATTATAAATAATTCCGAATGCATTGCCCCAAGGATCGAGGACTGCGGCTACAACAATATCTCCACCCACATCAGCAGGCTCCTCGAACGGAGTCGCGCCCAGTGCCAATAAATCGGCGTATGATGCTTTAACATCAGCGACACCCCAATAGGTAACGACATTTGCAGTTTTGGTCTCTTCAGGTGCATCTTCAGGTTGCAAACCAAGTTCGTAACCTGCAACATTGAAACCAACATAAAACGGCTCATCAAAATATGGGCGTATGCCCAATACTTTACTGTACCATTCTTTTGCCTGGTTGATATCCCCTACCTTATACCCTACTGTACGCAAGCCCTGTAACTGTAATGCCATATAAAATGCTCTTAATAATTATTGTACAATAAACTTACCTGAAACAGGATCGCTGCCACTCGCAGCAGAAAGCCTGTAAACATACATACCCGGAGCAAACGTGGCAGAAACGGAGTTACCTGACGAGTTGTAGTCTTTAACTACCCTACCCACCGCATCATAAACCTTGAGCTTATATGCGGGTAGTGGTGAAGCCAATTCGAAAGTGATATTACCACCTCCTAGCTGGAGGATACGAACAGCAGGATCATGTGAACCGGCTGTATTGCCCACCGAGGTGGTGGAGACAGTAAATGTATCTGTAAACGTTTCCGTGAAACAACTTGTGTAAACCGTATGTGTAACTACGTAGGTGCCGCCTGATGTATAATTATGCACCGGAGTAATACCCGTGCTTACTCCACCATCACCAAAATCCCAATAGTGCAAAGTACCTATAGGAGACAGAGGCACTGCGGTTAAAGTGCTGCCCGCAAAAACCGGCATAAAACCAGCATACGGATAATGACCATACATCTGCCATTGCGAAATGCTATCGAGTACGACCTTATCAGCCACATGCTGTAACGAACGAGCGTTGCCCAAAGGAAGACCTGCAAGGTAAGTAGCCCCGTAGGTCTTTTTGTGAAAGATAGATGAATAAAGCACACAAGCCTCCAGGTAAGAACCCCCAACTACCGGGTGGCTGCTATCTGCCATGTATAATGCGATAGCAGGAAAGCTATCTCTAGCTACCTTCCAAGCGGCACCAACAGGCGCTACAACGGCATTGTTGTCCTGGGTCATCTGCATGTAGCTATCCCGCAAGCGGATCTGCATACCTTCGTAAGTACACACGGGAGTATAGAAAGGGCAATTGGACATATCGCCATACTGCCTGCCCCATGTCATCATAAACATAGTCTGCGTACATGAATCATTATCGCGAATGAGGCTATCAAGAATATGTGCATAAGGATAGACCTGGGTAGCAACATCAGTTGGGTCGAAAGACGGCAGCTGACTTTGCTCCTGTAATACAACAAGATCCCACTGCTGTGAATATATCTTTGCAATGGTAGGTGCGTAAGTGGAATGAACATTAAAGGTATAACCGCCAACTGTTGACTGATCATAGATGAGGGTATCGCCAAGAGCAGTGGTGAGAGATTGCAGCATTAGCGGCATATTGTTGGTATAGATGTAGCTATTACCAATAAATAGAACCCTGCGGGTAGTTGCCGAAACGACTGTATGCAATGAAATGACAAATAATAAGGTCAATAATTTAAATCGGTTTGTCATAATAGTGTTTTAGTACCTGCAAATTAAGGAATTAGCGTATCAGAAAAATCCAGATAACACAAAATTTTATTTTATATCTTTAGCAGTATAAAAAAACTGTATGAAACACCTTACCCTTTTGTTAATGCTATTTACAGTTGCTGCGAGCAGCTATGCACAGGCGCCACATATACAATGGCAAAAGCCATATGGCGGAACAGCGGCTGATGATGCACGCTGTGTAAGACAAACAGCGGATAGCGGCTACATTATTGTAGGAGCTGCGGGTTCATCAAACGGAGATATTACTTCGAGCTACGGGGGCAATGATTTTTGGGTGGTGAGAACCACTCCGACAGGAGGGATAATATGGCAGAAAAATTACGGAGGCTCACTTAGCGAAGCTGCGAGTTGTATACAAGTAACATCTGATGGCGGCTATATAGTAGTGGGTAGTTGTAAATCAAATGACGGGGATGTAACAGGCAACCATGGCATGCATGACATATGGGTAGTGAAGCTGACTGCAACGGGAAGCATAACCTGGCAAAAATCGATAGGAGGCAGTGATGTGGAACAATCGCACTACATAGAGCAGACAGCAGATGGTGGCTATATCATTGCAGGAAATACCGCATCATCAAACGGCGATGTTGCAGCCAATCACGGTGGTGATGATATCTGGATCGTAAAGCTGACATCAACTGGAGCTATAAGCTGGGAAAAAACATTTGGTGGCAGCAGCGACGAAGCACCATCAACAATACATCAGACCGCTGATGGCGGCTATATTGTTTTCGGACAGACAGAATCGAACGATGGAGATGTAACCGGCAATCATGGCGGCGTTGATTACTGGCTGTTTAAGATAACTTCAACCGGCACTTTGTCATGGCAGGCATGCTTAGGAGGTTCCGGAGATGAGGAGAATGCAGGAGAGTCGGGCAATGATTGCCTGCAAATAACACCTTCCGGTGAATATGTAGTATCGGGCTGGAGCAATTCAACGGACGGAGATGTAACGGGGAATCATGGTAGTTTTGATTATTGGGTACTGAAACTAACCTCAACCGGGAGTATCATCTGGGAAAAATCTTTTGGCGGCAGTGGTGATGATGAGGGAACATCTGTGCAGCTAACACCGAGTGATGGCGGCTGTATAGTTACCGGCCTTGCGTCATCAAACGATGGCGATGTAACCGGCAACCACGGAGTATATGATGCATGGATCGTAAAACTATCTGCTACCGGCACCATGCTGTGGCAAAAAGCAATGGGTGGAACAGGACCTGTATACAGCGATTGTGCCAACTCGATCAAACCTACGTTTGACAGCGGATACATTGTAGCAGGATTCAGCAATTCGAATGATGGAGATGTGAGTGGAGGACACGGACTTTACGATTTCTGGGTAGTAAAGCTATCATTTTGCCAGTTGCCTGATGCAGGCAGCATAACGGGTGCGACAACCGTATGTGTTGGGTCGACAATAAATTTGTCGGACACTGCACTATCAGGAGTGTGGAGTGCCTCAAATACAAATGCAAGTGTAGCCGCAGGTACAGTAACCGGTGTAGCTGCAGGAGCGAGTATAATAAGGTATATTATCACTAACAGTTGCGGTGCTGACACTGCATCAACACCTATAACAATTAAAGCAACACCTACACCAGTAATCACAGTCACCGGGCATGTCCTTAGCACAACAAGTACTTATATAACCTATCAATGGGAGCTGGGCGGAGCGACTATCGCCGGTGCTACGAATGCGACATACACCTATACAGTGAACGGAACGTACACGGTGAAAGTAACAGATACTACCGGTTGCACCGGAACGTCTGCAATAATGAATATCATTAATGTTGGGATAGATGATCTGCAAGGCAATAATAACATTAAAATATTACCTAATCCCACAACAGGAATAATAACAGTAGCAGGATCAAGCACTGCACCATCATTAATTAAGGTTTATAATATAATAGGGCAAGAAGTAATAAATGTGGAAAATGTTAATCAAGTATCCATAGAAGAATTACCATCAGGGACCTATTTTGTTCGACTATATAATAAAACGGGAATGGTCACCCATCAACAACGAGTGACTAAACTGTAAGTGATGTGTTCATAAACTGCGTAATTTGAAACTATGAAAAAGCTGATCTTGTTATTTATGATCGTGTGCATGTGCATTCGCGGATCTGCGCAAATACCTTATATTCAATGGCAGTTACCAATAGGCGGCAGCGCTCTTGATGAAGGCCGTCACATTATACAAAACACAGACAGCACCCTTGTAGTTATTGGCACCAGCGCATCAAATGACAGCGACGTATCAGGCAATCATGGGGGATACGATTACTGGGTAGCAAAACTCACCCAATCATCTGGCAAAAATCTTACGGCGGATCATCAATGGACGGAGGAAACTGCATACGCAGCACTTTTGACGGAGGATATATTGTAGCAGGCAGCAGCAGATCGACAGACGGAGATGTAACCGGCAACCATGGAATGCATGACTATTGGGTCATAAAATTATCTGCAACGGGGGCAATAATGTGGCAAAAGTCGTTTGGCGGAACAGGGCTGGACCTCGCCCATGATATAAGGCAAACGCCGGACAGTGGTTATATACTCGTGGGCGGCAGTAGCTCGAACGACGGTGATGTGTCAGGTAATCATGGCGGAGAAGATTACTGGGTGGTAAGACTGACATCGACGGGTAGCATTATTTGGCAAGCCTCACTGGGAGGGAGCGGAGATGACATTGCTTCTGCAATCCAACAAACACCTGATGGGGGATATATTGTAACCGGCAAAAGTGAATCTAATGATGGTGATGTAACAGGCAATCATGGAAACTTTGATTACTGGGTTGTAAAATTAACTTCAACCGGAGGTATTATGTGGCAGAAAAGCCTGGGGGGCAGTGCTGATGAAGAAAATATTGAAGATGGGGGCACAGGTCAATTGGTACAAACCCCGGATGGTGGATATATTGTCAGTGGATTCAGCAAATCGAACGATGGAGATGTAACAGGTAATCATGGAGATAATGATTACTGGGTTGTAAAAATATCTTCAACAGGTAGCATCCTATGGCAGCGATCATATGGAGGGACAGGAGATGATGCGGCACTGGCACTGTATCAAACCGCTGATTCGGGGGTAGTAGTTACCGGAACGACCTACTCGAATGATGGTGATGTAAGCGGCAATCATGGTGGATATGATTACTGGTTGGTGAAACTATCAGGCACCGGCTTATTACAATGGCAATTATGCCTTGGCGGTACAGGCGCCAGCCCAGGCGATGTAGCTTTCTCTATCATACCAACACTAGGTGGCGGATATGCGTTATGCGGCCTTAGCAATTCAAATGATGGTGATGTATGGGGCAATAACGGGAGCTTTGACTTCTGGGTTGTGAAGCTGAATTGCGTAATGCCTTCCGCCGGCACCATAACGGGACCTGCTAATGTATGCATAGGATCTGCCATAATACTGTCTGATGCAATAAGTGGTGGTACATGGAGTGCTGCAAACACTACAAGCAGTGTACTGGCAGGTGTTGTTACCGGGATTACGGCAGGGATCAATACCATATCCTATAATGTGGCCAATACATGCGGATCGAGCGCTGCTACTAAAACTGTAACAACACATGCATTACCTATACCAGTGATCAGTGTGACAGGAACCACACTGAGTACCACAACCCCATATATAACCTATCAATGGCTGGCAAGTGGCGTACCTATAACCGGAGCAACGAGTGCCAGTTACACCCCATCAAGAACATATGAGGTAACTGTAACTGATGCCAACGGATGCACCGGCACGTCATCGCCAGTGAGCATCTCTACCCTGGGCGAAAAACCTATCAATTATAATGGCAGTATTAAAGTGATACCTAACCCAACTTCAGGAATAATATCTGTAACCGGCAACATGATTGAATCTCCTAACATCAGTGTATATAATACATTAGGGCAAATAGTTACTGACGCTGTTAATACCAGAGAAATATCCCTGACTAATTTTCCGGCCGGAATGTATTTTATCAGGATCACTAATCAAAGCGGCGATGTGATCCATCATGAAAGAATACTAAAAAAGTAAGCTACCGATCATTTACTTAGCATCAACTGCTTTATAAACTTAACCGGGGCACTGCCGTAGCTTAAGAAATCTTCGTGAAACTGCTTGAGATTGAACTTGTCAGACAGTTTATCCTTCATCTGCTCACGGAAGTCGTATATCTCGGTGTATCCAGTGAAGTAACAACATAGCTGAACCTGGGTAACAGTCACCCGTTTCCACTTTCCTTCAGCCTCAGCCTGCTGCTGAAAAGCCTCATTGACCAGTAGTTTTATGGCTTCATCTTTTGTCATTTCTTTGGTATGCACACTGTAATCAAGTATAGTATTGCAAGTGCTACGTAGGTTCCACTTGTAATACATCAGCCACATTTCAGGTGAGGCCTGAGATGATTTTACATCATTATCACCATCGTATCCATTCTCCAGCATCATACGCTCGGTATAAACGGCCCACCCTTCTATCATAGCATTGTTACCCAAAATTGATTTAATGATACTGGGAGACCTATTGGCATACACCAACTGTGTATAGTGACCGGGAATAGCCTCATGTATGTTCAGTATCTGGAGTATGTAGTGATTATATTCCCGCAGGTAGCTTTCTGCTTTGTCCTTTGCCCAGCCTGCGAGGCTACCTACATTGTAATAAGTATTACCATTTTTATCGTAAGGTCCAGGGGCATTGATAGAAGCACCAGCTACTCCAGCCATATATGCCGGTTCTTTGCGCACAACAAGGGGCTTCGACGGATCAATATAGATGAGATTCTTATTTTGTATAAAGGTGATCAATGTCGGTATCTGCTGTTCGATAGCAGCCTGGAAAGAATCTGGTGTTGTATGCTTCAATGACAGTACATCTATCATCTGTTTTATTGCTGTTGTTCTATCCGCAGGTATTGCCTCCCGGCCAAAATATTTTGGCCATAGTTCTTTAGTGAGCAGATGCATTTTTTTATGCAGCGATGCTTTGTGCCTCATTGCTTTCTTATATATCTCATCCGGGGTGTAGCCAGACTGCAATTCGTAAATAAACTTATTCGCGTATAATTCGTTACCGAGCCGGAAAGAACGCGGATGCTCATTCTTCAAACCCTGCAGCCAAACAACATACCCTTTTATTGCTTTAGAGGCCGCAAGGGCACGCAATTTCATGTCTTTCTTTTCCTGTACGGACAGGTGAGACTTTCTTAATGCTTCTTCAAGGTCTTCTTTAAAAACAGAAAGGCCTCCATTATTCTGTTCGATAGCCAGATCTACATGTTCCTTTGAAGGGTTGATGATGTTCTTTTTTGCAGCTTCGTAATAGGCAGGTATGCCGGCCATTTTTTTGTAGAAATTACGGAGGCGTTTATCAAGGGGTTCGTAATCATTGCCAAGCATCTCGGCAAAACCGCCTGATACGTTGTAACCTGAGGGATCCCATTGGTAAGACTTTAGCTCGAGTATGGTCCATTGTGCATATTTCAACTGATTTTCCATCATCTGGTAATCAGTTTTATTAACATCACTTAACGCTGCAACATTGAATGAACTCAACGAGTCGAGGTGTGCTTTACAAAATGCCAACTCTTTTTTTCTGGAGGCTTCATCAGGTATAACAAGCAGGTGATCGTATTTATGATAGCCTACAGAAGAAGCCCATGCCGGGTAAACTTTCCATAGTGCCAATACAAAACGCTCCTTATAAGCATCAAATCGCTGATCGGGAGGAAGCGCAGTTTGTTTTGCATTAATAACAGTCATACCAGAAAATAGAGAACAGAGAATAAATAGCAACAGGCTTTTTTTCATAAAGTAATTATTACCACAAACATAATAATTAGAATGGGCAAAGCACAACCGTGAGGGAAGATGAGCGGGTAATTAAAAAAGTACAGAATGCAGGATAGAGCATAACGCAAAGAACAACCGTATTGACTACTTGATCTTGCGCTATGCCTCCCAAACTAAAATAAGGTTAATTATATCGGAGTGATAATAATTTACAGGGGCTGAAAACGCAGAAGGTACTGCTACTATTATAGACGTATAACTTTACTCAAAAGTTAGGGTTATAACAGATATATTTTATTATCAGGTAGTTTTTCACCTACTGAACGCATACACGCGCAGTAGCCACACCGGTACTGTTAGCAACTTTTAACAGATAAATACCACTTATAAGATCCAGACCATCAAGCTCATATGATCCGATGCCTTGTACCAAATCCTTTTCTTCCGTATATACCCTACGCCCGTTCATGTCATACAAAGTGATACTGTTGAGCAGTGGGCCGTTAAAATCATAAGAAAATTTTACCCGGTTATGCGTGGCGTTGCCAATAACCGTAAGCCTACCTGTTGTAACGGGCAGGTCGGACACGAACATCGCATTGGACGCTGTGTTTATATTATCGAGGAACCATGTGCTACTAGCAGTAGCGGAAGAAACATACATAAATCCGATATATACTTGTGACATAGGTATGAATGCAGTGAGATTGATCTCGTGTGTAACCCAATCTGACGAATCGGGATTGCCTATAGGAGGAGCCATTCCAACAGATACATCTGTATCAGACGCACTCGTAAATATTGAGTCGAAAGAAGGAGCTATCATCAGATACAATTGAGCACCTGCAGTAATTTTAGTTGTCTTGGAATCGAAGCGGAAGTAAAATTTGGAATAAGCATGAATATCAAGCAGCGGAGTAATAAAAAAAGCGGTATCGAGGTGATGAGTACCACTATAGAAACCTGAACATTCCATGCCGGGAGTTCCGTATCGACCGGCAGTTGCATCGCAATGCCATGCCCCATCAGGATCTGTGGATGGTACAGGATTAAAACGCAACCAACTTGCCGGGAAATTACTGGAGGCACACTTCAGGTTAAAATTCTCGTTGAGAGATGTTACCTGTGCATTGGCACTAACTACGGTAATTGCTAAGTATAAAAAGAAGTAGATTTTTTTCATTGTTCAAGTTAAAAGGATAAAAGAAAATACCGATCTACATTATCAATAATCAATAAACTGTGGTTTTTGCATAACCATAAGTATGTTCGCCGCTTAGCTTTATTACATACATTCCCGTTTGCAAATACAGTCCATCAATAGTATGTTGTAACAAACCCTCTTTTGCTATAATTGTTTCCTGCCGAATGTTTCTACCCAATATGTCATAGACAGCAAGTTCGTATGAGCCTGCAGATGGCAGGGAACAGGAAATTGTTATTTGCCCCGGTATATAATTGCCGATGACCGTGAGGGGTAATAGCGATGAACCGACCTCCGGCACTTCATTGACCTCGCTTGTGTAAATATTGTCGAGATACCATTTACTAGCTGCTGTTGCAGACGAAGTGTACCTGAAACCAAGACGAAAATCACCGCTATCCTTATACCTAGTTATGTTGACAAAGTGAGTGACCCAGCCACTGGAATCCGGAATCCCGAAAGGTGGAGCAATAGTTGTTGACAGGTCGTTGTAGGTTCGCATCGTGGCAAAATTTGCATTCGTATCTCTATTTATCATTAGGGCCATCTTTTCACTCATGTGAATTTTTGACACCTTGGAATCAAATCTTAAGTAAAGCGAACCCGGGTATGATGCAATATTTAATATCGGCGTAATGAGAAAAGAGGTATCCAGATGATAACTGCTGCTGTAAAAGCCTGTACACTCCATCCCCGGAGTATATGTGGTTGAGGTAGCACCTCTGCCATTAAGCGGAGCACAGTGCCAGGCACCAAGCGGACCTGGACCCACGGTACCTGAAACGAGATTAAATATCTGCCAATCACCGGGATATCCGCCAGATGTGATACAATCTGTATTAAAGTTCATACTAATAGAGGTAGCAGGCTGAGCATAAGTGATGAAGCCAGTAAACAATATATATATGCAGCTAAGTAGTACTTTTTTCATAGTATAATTTTTAACCGGTTCAGAATAATAACCCACTATTGCAAATTAACTAAAATACAGAGGATGAGTTTCGAAAATATATTGCTATGCAAACAAAACCCACCTATGGCTATGGTAATGACGAATAAACTATGGCAAATGTTAGTACCTTAGAAATATATTTTAGCCTACTAACATTTCTTATATTATCCACGTCATAATAAATAACTGAAAGTTTATTAGGCGAACAGATGAATAAAATATCAGATAGCGTTGTCAGAAATCCTTAACATAAGTGGTTCATTGCCTAATACAGATAGGAACATATCGCCGGGATATAGTGAACTAAGCGTGCTGATAAAGGATTGCATTGCACAAAAGAGAAGTGCGCAGAAAAAATTATATGATACGTATTCGCCTGTGGCATATGGTATTATTAAGCGATACCTATATAGCAACGATGGAATGGCGCAGGAAGTACTAAATGACAGCTTTTACAAGATATTCATCAAACTGGAGCAGTACTCATTCCAGGGTGCATTTGAAGGGTGGATAAGGAGAATAGTGATCAATACAATTACAGACCACCTGAGAAAGAACATAAAAAATGATAAAACGCATAAGGAAGTAGAACATGATGATGCTTATATAAATAGTGATTCGGTAGAAAAATTGAACCACAAAGAGCTATTAAAGATCATTGAAACGATACCTGAAACACAAAGACTGGTTTTTAACCTGTTCGTTTTTGAGAACTATACGCATAAAGAGATATCGAAACTGCTGAATATAAATGAGAATAACTGTCGCTGGCACCTGAATGATGCCAGGCGGAGATTAAAAGAGAAGATAAATTCCATAATGAAGTAATAAAACTAAAATGGAAAAAAACAAGAAACATATTGATGACCTTTTTAAAAGCGAGTTAGGTAACTATACCGAAACACCGCCCCCCGCATCGTGGGACGCGCTTGAGAAAAGACTGAATAATATTCCTCCTAAAGCTCCCGGAGGTATGTCCGCAAAGGGATTCTGGCTTATGGGAGCATCAGCGGTAATATTATTACTGTCGGTACCAGCGCTACGGAAAATGGCCAACAAAACCACTACCGTTGCCCCTTATGAGATCGCTGCTAATACACCACAGGAAACACCTTTACAGCAAAACGACAACGAAACCAAAACAAACGGCCAGACACCTGAAGAGGCAACCACAACAAATAATAATGTAACCGCAGACCAGCCGGAAGCAGACATTGAGCAACAGACAACAAAGCAAGAGCATGAATTACCTAAAGATAAAGTGTCACAAAACAAATCACTAACTGCTACCATAAACCAGAAAGAAACAAGAAGACAAACAACTACAAAAACAGCAAACAACCGGCCAGACAAAGCTCACAATACATATAAAGCAGGAATAACCAACACAACTGCAAATAATAATCAGCAAAAGCTGAACGAAAGCATAACAACATATAATGCTGCCGCTGAACAAAAAAACAGCTATACAACAGGTCCAGCACTACAAGCAGAAGAACAAATAACACCCAAAGCTGCAAGTAAAGAAGAGGATGCAACAGAAAAGAATAAAGAGAAGGAACTAAAATCAAATACGAAGATCACGGAGATTGCCATTGTAAAACCTCCACACAAACGCACCTTCAAATTGCTGGAGGCAGGTGTGAAAGGTGGCTATGAAAGAGGCTTTAATAATGATGCATCGCAAAAAATGGTAGTGTCGCCGTATCTGCAGTTCAATATCACATCGAAACTGTCTGTTATGGTACAACCGGCCGTCAAATCATCTTATAATACCAACAGGCGAATAGGTAACCCAAGCAGCTATTATAAAGTTAATGATGGTAGCAGCACCACTACAATACAAACAGACACTACACCGGTAGTTATAGTGGGCAGCACAGAAAGATACAATGTAGTAACCTATATCTATTCTCAGACACATGACTCAATAGTCAAAACATCGTCTATAGGCAGAAGGTACACCGAGTTTGAACTCCCGCTGTTATTGAAATACCGGACCGGGAAAAACCTGTCGGTATATGGAGGATTGAATACTGTTTATGGCCGATCAATTGATATAAAGGAAAACACCTTTACGAGCGAAGCACTGAGCATGACCGGAAGTGTTCAGAAACTGATACATGAAGGGGGAACTGTACCAACTGCTCCTGAAATAAGTACTGTAATTACATACCCAGGAACGTCCATTGCTGCATACAATGGTCCGGCTTATACCAACAACCAAGGCAATATACTTAGGCTTGGGTACATGGTCGGTTTCTGCTATGAGTATAAGAAGAAATGGCTGTTTGACGGGATGATACAACAAGGCACCGCAAAAACCTATGAGCAGGGAGGTTACAACCTTAATACTGCACTATCTGCACCTTATTTCCGATTCACAATAGGTTATAAACTCACTAATTAGTATACAACCCTATCATCATAAAAACAACCTCTGTAGACCTTATTCCAACAACAAAGACTCCGGATTCCTCCAGAGTCTATTGTATTTTTTGGATATGAGAATTTGCTGATTAAATTAAGACTATGACATTATTTCCTCCTGGGATGGCTGGCGTTTAGTCTTAAAAGTAAAGAAACGCTGAGACAGATAACTTAGAATAGCGGTAACAACCATTACAAAAATGTAAGAAATATCGGCCCTGACCATTGGCAACAGAACCGCGAATACCTTGATGAGTACATAGGTTAGCATAATAAAAGTAGCGGTAACTAGGGCATACCTGAAGAATTGCACCCTGCCATGCAGGTTGGACTCAGGAAAAACGATGTGGCGAGATAAAATGAACCCTATAGGAAAGCTGATGCAAAATGAGACAATGTAGGCGCCTACTCGTGCCGTGATATGAAGATTGCCCGGCAAAATCGTATCCTGCCTGTTTAGGACAATATTATAAGTCAATGAATAAAGTATCCAGTTGAGGGCAGTGTTAGAGCCTCCACAAGCGAGGTATCGAAAGGTTTGTGTAGGAATAAACCGGGCAAACGGTTTATGAAAAAAATCTATTATTCCAACTATGATATGTCGTGCGTTAGAGAGCAAATGTGCCGATTATTATCTTTCAAAAATAAGGCATTTCCCGATTATTACAGCATCGCTAAGGAGCAAAGTCAATGATTCCGATTTTTTAAAGCCGATCAATTTGAGCGACTACCTAAGAATCAAAACCGATACCTTAACGGTCCAATCATACCGCAGAGAAAAACCCGAGCAATGTAAATATGAACTGCATTTGCTAAAAAGCAAAAAAAAGCCAATGTGGAAAAAATCTTAAATGATATTGTTATGAAAAGTAAAAAAATGTTCTTATTTTTCGAAAAAATATAATGATGAAAAAATACTTTCTTATCGGATTCATATCCACAATGGTACTGAGCGCATCTGATGCTTCAGCCCAGTTCAGACACCATTATGCCAACTGGCGCTATTACAGAGACTACGATTACTATCACAACAGCGATAGCAAACACGCTTCTGAAAAGAAGTCGAACTCTGAAGATAATGACAAGGATGAGCATTACAGGTGCTACGACGCATGGAAAAAGGATTTCAAACGCGAAAAGAAAGCATACAAAGCTGAGCAGGCATGGTATGAAGACCGCCCAGAGGCTGCATTCAGAAAAAGGCGTAAGGCTGACAAGAAAGCATGGAAAAGTGACATGATAGAACATGAGCACAAATACGGCTACAACTACTATTACTATCGTCATTAATAGTATTGAGTTATAAAAAAACTAAACCCCGCAATTGCGGGGTTTGTTTTTTTATAACCTGCCGGAACGTTATTTCATTTTAGAAAGAACGATCTCCCATATCTGCTGCTCCAAAACTTCAGATGCAGTATTCATTTCTTCAGACTTTGCAAGTATTGCAGCTACTTCTTCATTCACACCCAGGCCCTTCGCATTGGTCATTACATTGAGATAGGTACCCTTAACTGCGGCACGCGCGCACAAGGCACCAACACCTGCATCGCTGGCACAGTTAGGATTGCCATGCTCAGCCATATCTTTTGCGAGCGAGAACGATTGGAAGGCGAGCTCCATAGTACGGAATGGTATCTTGATAGCATATACCGTTGCCGCATCAATTGCAGCTTTACGAGCAGCTTTTTCCTCTTCATTACTTTTGGGCAGGCCATATGCGGCCATGATCATGTTATACGCATTAGTATCTTCATCAACCAGGTACAGCAACTCTTTCATCAGGCGCTGTCCCTTTTCGGCATGTTGGGAGAACTCTTCCCAACGGGCATCCCATCCTTTTTTATGAGCAGAAAGATTAGCAACCATAGTACCCAAAGCCGCACCCAATACACCGCAATAGGCCGCAATGGACCCTCCGCCAGGTGCAGGTGTTTCGCCGGAAGTTTCTAATGCAAAACGAGTCAATGACAGGTCGACTAATTTCTTAACTGATGTATCACGCAAACGATATTCAATGATCTTTTTCTCAGGCTCAAACGGCCCCAGTTCGTCAAGACCTAAAGACTTCACTGCAATACGTATCAGTTCTGCTTCACCGACACCAATGCTGCGCTGCTGCTTTTGTAAAAAATATTTACCTGCCTCCAGCATTGCTTGTAAAGGAACAAGTCCAACTAACTCACTACCTGTAACCCGCATGCCTCTTGCGGTAGCCCGCTCACATGCTGTATCAAACAGCACGTGTAACGGCGTTACATTCATGTTAGTGAGGTTAACGGATATCTGCGCAACACCGTACTCCTCAATGAACCAACCAATAGCCTTAACTGACTTTAATAATCCTGCATCCCACAACGGTTCTCCATTGGCATCTTTTACTACCTTACCATTGGCATCTTTACGTTGCCTGCCTTTCTCTCTTATATCAAAGGCTACGGCATTTGCCCTGCGTGTAGATGTGGTATTCAGATTGACATTGTATGCAATGAGGAAATCGCGTGCACCAATAACTGTGGCTCCACTTTGCGCATTGAATGTGGCAGTGCCATAATCAGGCTTCCATTCCGGTTTTACGATCTTTGCGGATAAGCCCTCGTATTCTCCGCTCCTTATATCGGCAAGATTTTTCCTATAGTCCTTATCAGATGCATATTCGTTCAAGTAAACAGGTATGTTCAACTCCTCTCCTACCCTCTTACCAAGCATTTTGGCAAACTCAACCGTTTCTTCAACAGTGATGCCCGATACAGGTATCAGCGGGCAAACATCGGTAGCGCCCATTCGGGGATGCTCACCTGAATGAGTACGCATGTCTATCAGTTCGCCTGCCTTTTTTATGGCCTGGTAAGCAGCTTCTATTACAGCATGTGGGTTACCTACAAATGTGACTACGGTCCTGTTAGTTGCCTTACCGGGATCCACATCAAGCAGCCTTACGCCTTCCACCTGTTCTATAACATCAGTGATCTGCTTAATAATACCCATGTTGCGCCCTTCGCTGAAATTGGGCACACACTCTATGATCGCATCTTTGAAGTCCTTCATCTTATTAGTGATTGAGACTGCAAAAGTAACCGAACAATTTTAGTTTTGGTAATCCGGCGCCTAGTTATTCAAGGCGCCTGCAGCAACCCATTTTTTTACTTTTGCAACTTCGCAAGCAGATAATGTAATGCCGGTAGGCGGCATAGGGCTGAAGCCAGGTGTATGTGCAATATTATTGAGCAGATTACCTGAAACAGCTGCAGTCTTAACGCTGTTATAATCGACCAGGCTACCGCCGGGTGCTGATGAAGAATTATGACAACCAGTGCAGTATTGCTGCATCAACGGAGCTATGGAAGCAGCATATGTTTAGCTATTTGAATCACAGGCTGAGCCGCTACATGCACCGCTATCCACGGCACCAGCAAGTATCCATCTACGCAGCAGATCAATTTTATCGGCACTAAGCGGAGGTGCATTTTGGGGCATTGCATCATCGTCATTGCTATTCAAAGTAACGGATTCATATATCTTACTGGCTGCAGGATTGCCGGGAATAATTCCCTTTTTCATAATATTGGTATAATTATCCAATATGTAACCCTTTTCGTGAGACTGTGCATTGTGGCAATTGCTTTGGGTACAATTGGCAATGAATATGGGCAGGATATCCCTTTCAAAACAAATAGCAGGATCGTTTGTCTGACTGGTAACAGGCTTTACATAAGGCTCATGCACACATGAGTTGATGGCTATCACTACCAAAACCAGCACCATCAGGACATATATTCTATTATAAATCATTGCACTACAACATTATCCAATTTATCAGACAATTTACCTGATAAGAATCAGGAAATACAAAGCCCTAAATAATAATAGCCCTGTATCGGCCGATACAGGGCTATTATTATTGCAATAACTATCACTTCATACTTTTAGACCAATTGATCATTTTTTCATGCAGTATGTCAAGAGGAACACAGCCGTCCTTCAACACCTCATCATGAAAAGAAGCGATATTGAACTTAGCGCCCAATTGTTGTTCATACAACTTACGCTCAGCGCTTATTGCCATTTGCCCAATCTTGTAAGATAATGCCTGACCAGGAATAGCCATATACCTTTCGATCTCGGCAGTAGCATCCGCTTCGGTAATCAGTTCATGAGCCATCATATACTTTATTGCATCTTCACGGGTCATGCCTTTGTGGTGGAGTCCGATATCTACCACCAGCCTTATGGCACGGTGCATACCATCACTAAGATGGCCAAAATACTGGTAAGGGTTATCATACACGCCTAATCCCTTACCCAATGTTTCGCAATAGTGCGCCCAGCCCTCGCCATATGCACCATACCAAATAAACCGCCTGAAAGATGGCAACCCCTTGCTTTCCTGCTGCAGCGATATCTGGTAATGATGGCCAGGGATGGCCTCATGGAGGAATAATGTGGCCATACCCGTAGCATTGAACTTGCGAGGATCGATTATCGGAACGTAGAATATACCCGGCCTGCTGCCATCTTCTGAACCCTGATTATACTCAGCACTGGCAGATGCAGCACGGAACGCTTCGGTCTGGCGAATAGTGAACTGTGTTTTAGGCACATTATTGAACATTTTTTTCAGTTGCGGATCTTCAGTCTTCTTTATGTTCCAGAAACTGTCAATAACCTGCTTTGCGGTGGTGAACGGGAAGAATGCACTATCCTCACTAAGGTGTTTAAAAAATGCCGGCAGGTCTCCCTTGAAGCCTACTTCATCCCTCACCTTATTCATTTCGCTTTCTATCCTGGCTACTTCCTGCAACCCAATATTGTAAATACTGTCCGGCGATAACTGCGTAGTGGTCCACAAACGAATACAATACTTATAATAGTCGCTACCACCCTGAACATCCTTCATGCCGTGCGTATTCCGCGACTTAGGCAGGTATTCCTGCTCAAAGAAATTATACAGCTTTGTATAGGTAGGATTGACAATACTGTCGATAGCTTGCTTATATGCTGCAGTCAGCCTGGCTTTATCTGCTGCGGAGAAGCTCTCCGGCATTGTTTTTACCGGTCCATAAAAAATGTTTGCAGTATCATCTGATACCACTACTGCTTTCAATTGCGGCAATACTTTAATTACGAGAGCACGTGGCAGTACCCAACCGGTTTCCATACCCTTGCGCATATTATAAATAGCAGTATCGGCCCAAGCCGGGAAAACAGACAATCGTTTGAGCCAGTTGTCATAATCTTTAACTGTCTTAAAAGGTTGATTACCTGAGCCAGCACCCAATTGCGGCAATTCTAAAGTAAATGACCAAAATTGGGTAATGGGCATATAATGGGTCGGGTACGTCAATCCCTCCAAAGCCATTCTCATCTCATGGCGGAACAAACGATAACTCATGAGTTCCTCACTATTTAAACCTGTGCTGTCTAAATTATCAGTCTGATCAAGATATTTCTTATAAAAATGGCTCAAGCTATCTCTGAAGGTTTCAGCGATGGTTATTGTCAGCTTATCATTATACCTGTTGTCACCATTGGCTGTAGCGTCTGTAGGGAACAGCTGCATTCGCTCTTCCCAATAGTTTTCCAACAGGTGTGACAATTGCTTGCCGCTGCCCTTAGCATCATGTTCCGGACCGTTGTTACAGGCTAGACAAAATGCAGATAAGGCAATACATAGCAGTAGTTTTTTCATGATTTTTTGTTTGTGTAAAATAAGTGCATTTCCGATGAATGTACGTTATTAACTACGGGGTAAATAAAGCGGTATTTTATGACGAAAAAATGCGTTTTTTAGTATGTGATATGGTAATTTTATGGATAATACATATAACTTTATCCTTATTAAAAAAGATCAATCCGGTACAATGACTATAAAATCCTCCCTTTTACTCATCATTGCAATATCGATATTGAATATTGTAAACGCGCAAACCATAACTACCATAGCAGGCGGAGCCGGAGATAACGGAGCTGCTACTGCTGCGATACTCAATAACCCTGTGGATATTACAATAGATAAATCGGGTAATATTTACGTGGCCGACAAGGGTAATCAAATAATCCGAAAAATAGATGGCACCGGCAAGATCACCAGATTTGCCGGCAAAATTGGAGGTTCGTATTTCTCCGGCGACGGAGGTTATGCAACCATGGCAGAGACCGGGGATGTTGAAGCCATTGCCACGGACACATCCGGACAGCTATATATTGCGGATAATTTCGGAGGTATAAGGACAGTTAATTCATCAGGCATTATATCAAGTTACATTTCAAGAACTTATTCGGGAATGAGTGGTGTAGCATTAGATAAACGAGGTAATCTTTACTATGCTGACCGGTCGCGCGATATGGTGTTAAAAGTTTCTGCATCGGGGATCACCAGTCTTTTTGCAGGCACTGGCGGCCCAGGCTTTAATGCAGATGGGATACCAGCTACAAACTCAATGCTAAATAGACCAACGGGTCTATGTGTAGATAAAGAGGGCAATGTGTACATAGCAGATAATAACAATTACAGGATAAGAAAAGTAGATACATTTGGTATCATGACAACTATTGCCGGCAACGGGATAGTAGGCTATGCCGGCGATGGCGGGCTTGCTGTGAATGCTAACCTGAACAGCCCGTATGATGTACACGCAGATACTACGGGCAATATTTATATAGCCGACCGCTTGAATAATGTAATCAGGAAGATCAATACAGCCGGCATTATCAGCACTGTTGCCGGATCATTCTCCCCAGGATTTTCAGGCGATGGCGGCTCAGCCACAAGTGCGACTTTAAGCGGGCCAACAGGGATAACAACCGACCTATCGGGCAATTTGTACATCGCAGACAATCTGAATAACCGAATTCGCAAAGTGAACACATCCGGAATGATCAGTACATTTGCGGGCACGAATTTCAGCTCCCTGATAGGCAGTAAAGGCGATGGTGGCCCTGCAATATCTGCGTTACTTAACTATCCGTCGGGGATAGCTATCGATTCTTTACAAGATCTGTACATAGCCGACCGCGGGAACTATACTGTGCGCAAAATCAACTCGTCAGGCATTATTACAACTGTAGCAGGCAATAATACTTATGGATACAGCGGCGATAACGGTCCGGCGACCAGTGCTAAGCTCCAGAACCCGGTATCTGTAGCCAGAGATAAGAAGGGTAATCTATTTATTGCAGATAATATCCGGATCAGAAAAGTAAATACATCAGGTATCATAACTACCTATGCCGGATCGGGAATAATGGGATACAGCGGCGATGGAGGGCCGGCAACAACTGCGGCAATGAACGAGCTGCTGGCAGTAGCAACTGATAAATATGGCAACGTATATGTGGCTGACAAAAACCGTATCCGTAAAATTGATACCAACCGTATCATCACCACAATAGCAGGAACCGGCACTGCAGGCTACTTTGGTGACGGCGGCGCGGCAACCTCAGCTATGATTAATAACCCTATTGCACTGTTGACAGACAATAGCGACAACATATACATTGCAGATAGAAACAATAACCGGGTACGTAAAATAAATACATCAGGCACCATCACTACAATAGCCGGCAATGGCACCTCAACTTATTCCGGAGACGGTGGTTCGGCTATTTTTGCAGGTATACAGACACCTACGGCACTTACCATGGATAAAAGCGGCAACATTTATGTTTTCTACAAGTACCATGTAAGGAAGATCAATACCGGAGGGATTATCACTACAGTTGCAGGTGACGTAAACGGAGTAGCGATGGATGATGTGGAGGCCCTTGATGCAATGACATTCACCTCTACCTCCTACCCATCAGGTGTGGCCGTGGACACAACAGGCAATATCCTGATCGCAGATGAGACATGTCGCATACGTAAGGTACATAATGCACGCATCACTATTAGCACATTAAACGATACCGTGTGTTCAGGAACCGGCACGTTTACTTATACGGCTACTGTTACCGCAGCACCGATATATACGCCACATTACCACTGGACAAAAAATTATGTACCTGTGGGCACAAATAGTGCTACGTACTCGAGTATAGGAATAAACAACGGGGATGTGATACGGTGTTACATTACTAACGGCCCGTCGGGTCTAATTCTTGCCAATGCTGAGCCGATACAAATGCGGATCATATCTTCTGCGGCACCAACGATCACTATTAATTCCAGCGCCGGAACTAATTTTTGCCTGGGAACTACAACAACGTTAAACATAAACTCAACCTCAAACGGTGGTACAGCACCGGTATTTGATTGGTATAAAAACGGCGCATACGTATCCTCCGGAACATCATATACATATACCCCAGCCCACAGCGATACCGTCTATTGCAAAATCACAAGCAGTATCTATTGCCTAACCATTGGCACAGGAATCAGCAATAAAGTAGGTTTTACTGTTAACACTCCGGTTGTTCCAACAGTTAGTTTCACCAACACTCCATCAGGTAGTGCTCATTGCATCGGTACAAGTTTATATTGCCGGGCTACGTCTTATCCAAGCGGAAGCTATTTTCGCTGGTTTAAAAATGATTCACTAGTTGGTTATGGCACTACATACACCTTCACATTTGCTGATTCAGACAAAGTGTACTGTCTTGAAACATTCAGTGCATCAACCTGCACCACAAATGATACTGCCGTAAGCCCGACGAGAACATTCTATATTCCCCCCACTCCTGTTGCTTCAATCAGTATATATTCAGATGCGACCGGACTTATTTGTGAGAACAGTATGGTTACGTGCACGCCAATAGCCTCATCCAGCGGTGCAACTAACCGACTGGATTGGTATGTTAACGGGACATGGAAATCAAGCGGTTCATATTATTCATTCAGACCAATAACGGGCGACTCAGTAACATGCCAACTGACAGCCGGCAACACTTGTGGTCAAACAGCAATAGTAATGAGTAATACGATAGGGTTTGATTTCATAATGCGTGACACTCCCACTGTTAGTTTTTCTACCAATTCCGGCGACAGCATTTGCTGGGGGCAGCAGGTAACCTGCACTGCTGCAACAGATGACACCGGAGCATTTATATACAAATGGTACAATAATGGTAGTGTAAGGTATACTGGTAATCCTTACGTTTTCCAACCAAGAAATGGCGATGATGTTTATTGTCAAATCATAAATAATTCCGGTTGCAACCAAATAATTGTAAATAGTGATCCAATTGAATTCAAAGTAAAGGACCAAGTAGTACCAAAAATAGGTATTGAGTTGATACCGAGTTCAACTGTTTGTGCAGGCACACCATTGGAGGTAAGAGCAACTGCAACAAATGGCGGATACTCGCCCACCTTTGAATGGTTCAGGAATGGTTCAAGTATTGCTACAGGCCCAGTATACACATTCGCGCCAGATGACGGGGACAACATATACTGTAAACTCACGAGCAACGAATTTTGCCTGACAAAAGACACAGTAACCAGCGAGGGGAGCAGCATTACCGTGGACACGTTGCCGTCCGTTTCGATAACAGCAAATCCAGGACCAACAATGTACAGAGGCACAAGTGCGACATTCACTGCGAATGCATCTGACTACAGCATACCACTTACCTATCAATCGACAAAAAACGGAGCGCAAATTACCGGCGCAACCAATGCGACATATACCAGCATTGATTTTTCGATATGGGATTCAGTACAGTGTATAGTTACCGCGAATGGCGTATGCACCGGAACGATTAAAAGCAATACCCTCCTGGTAAACACCTACCATGAAATGCGGGCCTACCCTAACCCGAATAATGGGGATTTTGTCATCACAGGTAATGACTATAATGCCAATGGCAACCTTGTAGGCATCAGCATATTCAATAGTAATGGTAGCCTTGTACATGAGCAAACGGCCCAATTTAACCTTATCTCTTTCAGAACGGAGATCAAGCTGAACAGAGTACTTGCTCCGGGCGTGTACCGAGCCAGGGTTGTTTATGATAAAAACACGACCACAATTCCTTTTGTAATTAAATACTAAACCCGGCAACCTGAAAATGAGAATAATAATACTGTTTGTATCATTGTTTTGCTGGTCCTATACATGTAAAGGACAGGCTGCTAAAACAGACACGATAAAGGGTGTTGTCGTTTATACCGCTCCGTCAGACCTTGTGCACATATCAAAAGGGGACTATCATACCTATACGGTAGAGGCGATACAGATAAGAACCGATACGGGCATTATTGCAATCCGCACAGAGTTCGGATTCCTGGACCTTGATAAGAATTACCAATTTATACCAAAAAATAAGCTGCAGCCGAAGCGATTGAAAAGTAAACCGTAGGTTATACCATCTTTGTATTTGTGAGTGTTCGGAATACATCCTCCAATGTTTCTGTTTCAGCCTGAAGGGAGCTGATGTTAATGTCATGGTTGATCGACCATTGCATCACTTCTTTGCGAAGCGCATCAGGATCTGCTGTTACCATTTTCCATTTATTGCTACCGGCGCTTTCAAAGCTTTGCAGGTTTTTGAGCTCTTTGAACAATGCTGTATTTACCTGCTGCTCGAATGCAACCATGAGCACGTCCCTTCTTGTATTAGCCTGCTGCAGGCGCTCGATTGAGTCATCGGCTACTATGCGGCCATTGTTGATAATTATAACCCTGCTACACATAGCCTGTACTTCCTGCATGATATGCGTGGATAACAGAACGGTCTTTTCACTACCTATGTTTTTAATAAGATCACGTATCTCAATGATCTGGTTGGGATCAAGACCACTTGTAGGCTCATCGAGGATGAGCACTTCGGGACCATGCAACATAGCCTGAGCCAGGCCGACGCGTTGTTTATATCCTTTGGATAATGCGCCTATCTTTTTATGTGCTTCCTTACCCAGGCCGGTAAGCGATATCATCTCCTCTATTCGTTTGCCTTTGTCTTTACCGATACCATGGATACCGGCAGAGAACTCGAGGTACTCCCGTACATACATTTCAAAATATAAAGGATTTGCCTCAGGCAGGTAGCCTACCCTTTTCCTTACTTCCATTGGCTGTGCCTGAACATCAAAACCACAAACCGATGCTGTGCCGGATGTAGGAGGAAGGTAGCCGGTAATGATCTTCATGGTAGTGGATTTACCGGCACCGTTTGGACCAAGGAAACCAACTATCTCGCCTTTCTTTAGTTCAAAAGAAATGTTATCAACCGCTTTCTGGGTATCGTAAAGTTTGGTGAGTGCAGCTACTTTTATGGACATGGTCATTAATCCCGCTAAGGGCTTTAATCAGATTCTGAGATTAATGCAAAATTACTTCTTAGAGCCTAAAAACGAGCAACTACTGAAGAAAGTATCAGACGGATTCTTATAGTGCGTATAAGAATGTATAGATAATTGCTTATCGACCTGCAGTGTAACCGTATAAGTCTTGTAGCTGAAAGATGAATCAGTAACTGCAGTATCGTTATTGGTGATGATCACAGAATAAGTGCTTTCATTGTTCTGCACATAGCCATGTAATACTTTAGGGAAGTAGCTTTTCACCCTGATACCAAGTGTATTGTTAGCAACATGATCGGCTGTAATGACTACAGTATCAAAGAACTGAGCGCCGGCATTACATAATGAATAGCCATAATAAGTTCCGACATACCTGTCAATTACCTTTTGCTGACACTGATAACCTTCAAAACCGGTAGGGCAATTGCACAGGCCATGCCCGCAAGAGCCGCCATTATAACAAACAACATTATTACAGGCATCTTTTTCGCAGCTGGAGTATATAAGTGTACCTACAATTGCAGAAAATAATAAAAATGTAATGAATACCGGTTTAAAAAACTTCATGCTTGAATATTTGAGTGTAAAATACTAAAAAATATTTTACAGGGAATAAAAAAGGTCCATTTTTTTATAGCGATGAAATATATAACCTTATCCGGAATATTATCAGATCAAAGCAAACTTACCAGCCGAGCAATGTTTTCAACTTAGACATACCACTTTTGCTAACCGTAACTTTTGCACCACAATGCAATAGCGCTATATGACTTTCTTTTTCATATGGCTCGATGCGCAATAACTGTGTAACGGGAATGAGGTATGAACGGTGTACCCGCACGAACTGCTGAGGGTCAAGTGTCTGCTCGACATGTGACAATGTGCTTTTCTTGAGGTAGCTGCCCTCTTTGGTTACAATCTTGATATAGTCGTCATTGGCTTCGATGTAATGTATATCCTGGGCCGGGATGATACGAATAAGGCCATTATCCTTAACTACGATGCGGTGCTGATAGCCTTCGTATATATTATTTTCGAGGAGCGAGGCTACCTGTGGGTGCTTCTTTGTATCTGCCTGTAGCAGCCATTTTTGCATAGCCTTATCGAAACGCTCCTTTACTATAGGCTTGAGCAGGTAGTCGATAGCGTGGGCTTCAAATGCCTTTAATGCATATTCATCGAATGCGGTAGTGAAAATGACGGCCGGCGGGGTGTCTAATAGTTCCAGCATCTCGAAGCCATTGAGGCGGGGCATTTGTATATCGAGGAAAATGAGATCAGGCTCATGCTCCTGAATTGCCTTAAACCCCTCAAAGCCATCGCCGCACTCTGCTACCACCTGCACCTGCTCATATGAGCGCAGGAAAGAGCCTACCAGTTGCCTGGCCAGCGGTTCGTCATCAATCAATATAACCTTATACATGAAGTTGTGGTATTTTTAAAATCGTGGTAAAAAGTCCGTTCTCCTCCCTTGTTTCGAGCAGATCAGTACGGGCATACAAAAGATAAAGCCTGCGTTTGACACCCTCAAGCCCAAACCCGGTTCCCTTGGGAGGTAAAGTATCGGGATCATACGGATTAGTAATGGAGATGATCAGAATCTGCCCTTTGAGCGAGATATGAAAACTGATGTTTACAGCACCCGTCTTGCCATATAGCCCGAATATTATAGCATTCTCCAAAATCGGCTGCAGCAGGAATGGAGGAATTTTTGCATCATCGGTATATTCTTCTTCTATGTTCACCTTGAGGCGGTCTCCAAAACGAATACCCTCGATGGAAAGGTAAGACTGTATATAAATAAGTTCGTCCTTAACCGGTAAGAAATCTTCGGACTCACGCCTTACTGAACTGCGTAAAAAGTCGGAAAGCTTGCCGATCATGTCCTGAGCCCTGTCAGGTGCGATCATAATGAGTGCATTGATGGAGTTGAGGCTATTGTATAAAAAGTGTGGCTGTAACTGCTGTCTTAGTTTGAACAGTTCTGCTTCTTTTAAAAGAACAGAAGCATCTGTCTGCTGCTGAAAACGGGCATCGAGTGTACCTATATTTTTACGGAGGGCACTGTTGGTAGCCATCCAGCTGTTAAAGATCAATATCAAAATGAAGCGCACCGGCATAGTATGTCGCAGCCATACAGCGTACACTACATCATCGCTTCCTACCCACCATTTAAGTATGTAGTATTCCGCTATGCCGCTTAATATGCTAACGGCAAATGCCATAAACAGAGAATACAGGAAAATGGCTGCGGATGTAGGGTAATTGCGGATAATAAGCACTATGCCCCATACAGAGAGTGTAAGTAATGCGCTGCTGCATAAACCATCCTGTAAGGCAATAGCCCAGTTGAAATGCAAAACAAAATACAGCACATAGAAGTGAATGGCCAGTATGGTGAGTACCAGCATCAAAACCATCCAGTGAATATTTTTATTGATTGTGCGCAAAGAGAATAAGTTACCTATCCCCTGACCGGAGATAAAAATTTAATAGTTACAAAGTAGCACTTTCTATACTGCCCACAAAGGTGCAGCCACCATTTCGGCCTCGCGAACCATGGAGAACAGTAAACCTCCGTTCTTAAGTTCTATCGGCTGAAGGTCCTTGACTGCCAGCATACGCCAGCACATGGTACGACCGTGGCGGTCAATAAAAGTGGTCTCCTCCCTGCTGCCTGCAGCTTTTGCCTCAGTGAGTGCATGTTCCATGCTATCAGCATAAACAAGCCTCCATTGTTCCTCGTACTGGTCCGTAGGAAGGCCCTCACACTCTATACGGTAAATGATCTGTGCGGTGAATGATTGCATATAAGTATAGTGTTAGTAGTTGCAGTATATTAGTATGATTTTAATTCCACGCTGCCGAAAGAGCAGGTACCCCTCAGTATCAGTATCTTCTTGTTTTCAGGAACTACAGCGGTTTGTATGGTGCGCTTGTCATCTATACTCCCAAAGGATGGATTGACCTCATTCTGTATCTCCCAGTGTGAAGGCACAACGAGCTCTACCCCACCGAACGAAACCCTGAAATCTATAATAGCAGATGTACCTACAATATCTGCCTGGGCAAGGTTCAGTTCGCAGCCGGCAAAGGTGACCGATACCACCCCACCCTTAAAATCCTTGGTGGTGACTATTTCCTTTCGCCCCCCGAATGTGACATCTACATTAAGATTAGTGTCTGTATTAATGGTAGTATCCATATACTGGCGCTTGCCGGGGGTACACCTGTTCTGCCGGGGACGGAAGGCTATGGCAAGACCGATCAATATGATCATAGCGGGCCATACAAAATGCGTGGATGGCTGACCAAACAGCATGAACTGAGGTGTGAGATTTGCCCCGCCTACCAACATGAGTATCCACCAGGCATTATTACGGAAGTTGTGACGAAGGCCTATGAACAAACCTACAAATATGAGGATGATGGGCCAGGACAGCCTGAGACTGAAGTGTGGTAATATACCCATAGTACGTAGCATAAGTGCCACACCTACGAGTGCAATAGCCACTCCGAAAAAAACACGGTTCTTCTGGCGGCGTTCCTGGAATTCCTTAAGATCTTCAGGGCTAAAATTTCGGTTTCTCATCTGTTTTTTGATTTATTACTCAAAAGTACATTCCGGGTAAATGCTGCGAAAATGGTATTAGGTGAGAAAATGGGCATGGTCGGTGAAAATGGGTTAATTATCGGTAAACACTTGATTTTACTGTCATATTAAATATAATTACAAAACCAAAATTCGGTATTTATACCTATTTTTTTAATCAATTAATGTGCATATATTGCAACATATAAAAACTGTCAAATATATAACCTAAAGATAACCCCTTATGAATTTTAAAAGTATACTACTTGTAGCGTTAATTATCATCATCCGTAACGCATCTTACGGCCAAACATTGCCACCAAATATTGACTTTGAGACGGGCACTACCAGTAACTGGTTGTACTATACAGGAACATGCTGCCCTATAGTAACGCCCAGCGGTACAGCACCAGTAGCAGGCAGGCATACGCTAACCACAGGTGCTGCTACAGATTATTTTGGAGGGTTCCCTATTGTCTCGCCTACAGGTGGTGGATATTCATTAAAACTGGGTAATAGCAGTGTAGCACAAGCTGAGAAAGCCCGCTATTATGTGCATGTACCAACCGGTGGTAGCGCATACAAACTGATATATCATTATGCCATTGTACTTGAGGATGCGTCACACTCTCCTGCCGGACAGCCGAGAATGCAAATTGCTGCATATGATTCTGCAACCGGTGCAGCATTGCCATGCGATTCGT
>CAYZKL010000007.1:15559-28157 GCA_964478855.1 uncultured Flavipsychrobacter sp. | reverse complement strand
AGTATGCCAGGATTTATAGCCTCTACAGTGGGTACAAATGTTTACTACCTGCCCTGGAAAACAGGGACAATAGATTTTTCCGGGTATGGGGGTAGAACAATAGCAGTTGATTTTTCAACCGGGGACTGCGGATATGCCGGGCATTTCGGATATGGCTACATAGATATCAGCGAAGCTGTGTTTGCAACAACACTCTCCTGCAGTGCATTAACTGTGACACTACACGGTCCTGCCGGTTACGCTTCATACAACTGGTATGACTCCTCTACTTTTACACTTGGTCTTGGAACAACTCAGAATATTACAATACCCACACCCGCAGTAATAACCACCTATGCTGTAATCTCCTCCCCATATCCCGGGTACGGATGTTTAGATACTCAGTATGTAAGAGTAATACCCTCCTTTCCATGCACCGGTACCCCATCAATAGGTACAGCATACTATATAAGCAGTGCAGCATGCGGTGACCCTGACTCTCTATCAGTATCAGGATTTTCAGCTATATGTGGCTTAACATTTCAGTGGGAGTCTTCGCCGGACAATATACACTGGTCAGTAATTCCGGGTGCAATAAATACTACATACCCATTGCCAAATGCATACAATGATATGTATTATCGGGTTGCAGTAACATGCACTGCAAGCGGGGGCTATAATTATTCAACCACCGTATTCGTGCCCTACCTTACCGGCCCCGGACTCTTTAGTGTTGTAAATCCCCCAGATATACACTGTAATGGTGCAAACTTTTATGTAAGTACCTGTGGCTCCTCGACAAATTATAGTGCTGTGACCTACTATGGAGACGGAACCCACGATACCCTTGCATTAACTACTACCGGCACGCGCTATGCTGACTTTTTCCATCGTTACACTTTTCCAGGTACCTATTCAATTCGTCAAGTACTATTAGACGGTACGCTGCCAGTTGATTCCAATTTTTATTCATACAATTTTTTGCACTGTAGCACAATCCCACTTAAATTGTACTATGATAATAATCATGACTGTACGTATAATTCGGGCGACAAACCGTTAGCACTACCTTCTAAGATAGAAATCGATTCAAATTCTATTCCTGTTGATACAGTATCTACGCTAAGCGGACTATACTATAAAGCTAACGGTGTACCTGGCGATGTCTATTCATTCAAAGTCCTTTCGACAGTAACTGGATTAAGTATGATATGCCCTTCTACCGGAATTGTTTATGATACTATCCTACCTTTAGTAAATCTCTATTCAAATGTTTTTTTAGGATTTGATTGTTCTTCCTACCCTGATCATGACCTTAGCCTTTACTCGATAGCGAATTTTACTCGAGGAAATCATCAGGAAAAGAAAATATATGCATTCAACTACTCCTGCACACCTGTTAATGCTACAGTTACTGTGGAATTCAGTCCTAAATACGTGTATGGAACGGCAACGCCTGTACCTGCGTCGGTTTCGGGAAATATTATAACATGGGATTTAAATGCTTTGGCATCAAATTCATCACGCAACATCATATATCGAATTGAGGATAACCCAACTACCGGCCATTTATGGATGGGCGATACAGTTCATACGAAACTAGCAATAACTCCAATTGTACGCGATAGAGATACATCTAATAATACAGAAATAATAATTGATACAGTAACATCGAGCTATGATCCAAATGTTATTGAAGTACTACCATCAGGCTGTATTCCATCGGGCATCAGCCCTGTAGAGTTGCGCTATACAATACACTTTGAAAATATGGGCAATGATACCGCCCATAATATCTATGTAATGGATACCCTCTCTGACAATGTGGACCCGAAGACGTTAGAAATCGTAGCGGCTTCTCATCCTATGGATATAGCGATGATGAATGTAGGTGGGCATAACATTGTGAAATTCGATTACCCCAATATCAAATTGCTAGACAGTTCTTATCACGGACTGTGCGATGGTATGGTGATCTATAAAATAAATTCAAGGGCAGGACTCGCAGATGGTACCAGCATTCTTAACAGGGCGGGTATCTACTTTGATATAAACCCTGTGGTGATGACCAACACAGTAGAAAATGTGATAGGCTGCCCTCTGCTGAATGTGGAGGAAGTAAGCAAGGAGCAGACAATGCAGCTATATCCTAACCCTGCCAAAGATGAACTGATAGTAAAGATGAACAGCACTGTAAACGGCACACTAGAAGTAACCAACCAGGTGGGCCAGGTACTAATGAAACAATCAATGAACGGAACACAAACAAAACTGAACATAAAATCGCTGCCGGCAGGTATCTATTTCTTGTCTGCAACGACAACCAGCGGGAAGTACAATTCGAAATTTACGGTAGTTAAATAATAATTAGTAAAGCAACTAAAGACCTATAAAATGAAATTAAGAACCTTGTTGACACTCTGCATGATCGCTTTAGGCAACATAACCTATGGCCAGTTCCTGCCACCAAATATTGACTTTGAGACGGGCACTACCAGTAACTGGGAGTACTATACAGGAACATGCTGCCCGATAGCAACACCAAGCGGTACGTTGCCTGTTGCAGGAAGGCATACGCTAACGACAGGTGCTACCACTGACTATTTTGGTGGTTTCCCTATTGTATCACCTACCGGTGGCGGGTTTTCGCTAAAATTGGGCAATAGCTCAACAGGAGGAGAATCTGAAAAAGCACGCTATAATGTTAACGTTCCTACAGGAGGTGGCAATTACAGGCTTATTTATCATTATGCCATCGTACTGGAAGACCCAGGGCACTCCCCTGCCGGTCAACCGAGAATGCAGATAGTAGCCTATGACTCTGCAACAGGTCTTGCGTTACCCTGCGATTCATTTTATTATGTTAGTTCATCCAGCATTCCCGGTTTCAGTACTTCTACCGTCGATACGAATGTACATTATTTACCATGGAAAACAGGGACTGTAAATTTTTCGGGATATGGCGGCCGAACTGTCGCTTTAGACTTTTTAACCGGGGACTGTGATTACGGTGGCCATTTTGCATATGGCTACATTGACATGAGTCCCGGCATATTCAGATCTGCAATAACCTGCACTACACCTACGGTCTCACTATATGGCCCTGCTGGCTACAGTTCCTATACCTGGCTGGATTCCGCAACATTTTCTACCAGCTACGGTACAACACGAAACATCACTATACCTGCTCCTGCGTATCCTATTACCTATGCTGTAATATCTACGCCATATCCGGGATATGGATGCTTAGATACCTTGTATGTCAGCGTACTCCCTACAGTACCTTGCTCAGGTACTCCGACCATAGGTACTTCATACTATACAAGTGGGGTGAATTGTGGTGACCCTGATACTTTATTTGCAACAGGCTATTCAGCAGTTTGCGGTCTCGTATTTCAATGGGAGTCTTCACCTGACAATGTTACATGGACAACTATTCCGGGAGCAAATATAAACTACTGCCCTTTCAATCATTCATATGCATCAATGTACTACAGGTGTACGGTAACGTGCACTACCAGTGGCCTTTCGAATACCTCTGCATCTGTATATGTACCTCCGGCCGCAGGTGTTGGATTGTATAGTGTCGTTAATCCACCAAGCATTATTTGCAACGGAGCAGATTTTTATGTCAGCACATGTATCCCATCAGTATCGTATAATATGATAACCTATTATGGAGACGGTGCATTTGACACAGTAGCTCTTTCCACATCCGGAATTTGCCATGCTGATTTTACCCATCATTATGGCTTCCCCGGCACATATAGCATCAGGCATATTTTATATGATAGCTGGTTAGCCGTTGACTCATGTTCCTATTCATATTATTATCCATTTTGCAGCACACTTCCTATAAGGTTCTTTTTTGATAACAATCTAAACTGTATTAACGACACCGGAGATTGGCCAACATCTGCTGTGATCACAACAGAAGTTGATTCAGCAGGCATTGCAATTGATACATTATCCTCAGCTAGTGGTTTTGACTATGTTGCTTATGGCCCACCCGGAACCATCTACTCGTTCAGAACATTAGCTACCCCACTGGGTAGTTTTACTTCATGCCCATCATCCGGCATTATATACGATACTATTCAGCCTTATGTAAACCTATATACCCCAAAGAGTTTCGGATTGTATTGTACCGGCATTACAGTAAGTGACCTCAGCATATACCCTACTTTTCAGGCAGGTCCGCATAGAGGGTATGCACATATTGTTGTGGAGAATAAATCGTGTGCGCCTGTGGCTTCAACAGTAATTGTCAATATCAGTCCTAAATATGCGCATACACATGCAATAAGTAGCCCAAGTTATATACCAGCTCCGCGTAGTATTTCCGGCACAACAATAACATGGGATATCCCACTCGGACCAAATAGCACATCAGATATATATGTAACCTTATGGAACCCTGTAGGAATACGTGACTATTTACCTGGTGATACTGTTTATTCGGACTATACTATAACACCTATTACCGGTGATATAAATCCTACAGATAATATTGTTATCCAGATCGACACAGTGCAATCGTCCTACGATCCTAATTTTATTGAAGTAAGCCCATCGACTTGTATTGCAACAGGATCTGTACCCTATGACCTTCAATATACCATCCACTTCGAAAATACAGGCAATGATACTGCCCACAATATTTACCTGATGGATACACTCTCAGACAATGTAGATCCAAGGACTATAGAGATAGTAATGGCAACCGCACAAATGAATGTGGTAATGATGAACACAGATGGGCACAACATTGTAAAATTTGATTTCCCGAATATCAAATTGCTCGACAGCTCTTATCACGGACTGTGTGACGGTATGGTGATCTACAAGATAAAAACAAGGGCCGGGCTAGCTGATGGCACCAGCATACTTAACAGGGCGGGTATCTACTTTGATATTAATCCTGTAGTGATGACGAATACTGTAGAGAATGTGATAGGCTGCCCTCTGCTGAATGTGCAGGAAGTAAGCAAGGAACAGACTATGCAACTGTACCCTAACCCTGCCAAAGATGAACTGATAGTAAAGATGAACAGCACAATGGCTGGCACCCTGGAAGTAACCAACCAGGTGGGCCAGGTACTGATAAAGCAACCGATGAACGGAGTGCAAGCTAAACTGAACATAAAGTCGCTCCCGGCGGGTATCTATTTCTTATCTGCAACGACGACCAGCGGAAAGTATAATTCGAAATTTACGGTAGTTAAATAAAATTAGTAAAGCAACTAAAACCTATAAAAAATGAAACTAAGAAACCTGGTGGCTATATGCCTAGTTTTAGTCTGCAACATAGCAGATGCGCAGTTAACTGCGCCGAATATTGATTTTGAGACAGGCACATTAAGCAACTGGTTGTATTATACAGGGACATGCTGCCCTATTGTGACACCAAGAGGTACAGCTCCGGTTACAAGCAGGCATACGCGTACCTCCGGTACAGCAACTGACTATTATGGTGGGTTCCCAATTGTTTCACCCACGGGTGGCAGCTATTCGTTGAGACTGGGCAATAGCAACCCAGGAGGAGATGGAGATAGAGCACGCTATATTGTACATATACCCACTGGCAGTACCAGTTATAGTTTTATATATCATTATGCGGTAGTATTAGAAGATGCGGGACATGGCGTACCCGGACAACCAAGGATGGAGATCAAAGCCTACGACTCTCTCACCGGCACGGTCATCCCTTGTGATAGTTTCAATTATGTTGCCAATTCATCATTGCCAGGTTTTATTGCTTCTACATTTGCAACGGATGTCTATTACCTACCATGGAAAACAGGAACGCTGGATTTTTCAGGGTATGGGGGACATACTATAGCTATTGATTTTGCAACAGGAGATTGTGGTTATGGAGGCCATTTTGGTTACGGATATGTGGATATGACTGCGGGATTATATGCAAACAGGATATTACTATGTGCAGGTGCAACAACAGCAACTTTGACTGGTCCGGCAGGTTATGCGTCTTATAGGTGGTGCGACTCAGCTACACTCAGCATTACCTACGACACTACTCAAAACACTACAGTAACGGCACCAAGTATATCAACTACTTATGCATTAATTGTGACCCCGTATCCAGGATACGGTTGCACCGATACACTTTATACGCAAGTTGTGCCCCCTTGTTCAGGCACTCCGTCTGCAGGCTATGCTAATTATATTCCTGCTCCGTTGTGCGGCTACTTTGACCAGGTATTTTTATCTGGTTATATATCGGCATGCGGCGACTCCTATCAATGGCAATCATCGCCGGATAGCATTACCTGGACAAATATAAGTGGTGCTACTTCGGCTAATTATTTTTTTTATACTCCGACGACAGCCACTTATTACAGGTGCGTGATTACATGCAGTTATAGCGGACTGACAGGATACTCCTCACATGTATATGTTCCCGGGTTAGCAGTTACACTTACTAATAATATAATTCCCGATTCACTCTGCAGCGGGGCACACTTCTATTTAAGCACATGTGGTCCATCAGCATACTATAATGTTACTACTTATTTCGGAGATGGTTCTTCGTTTAACATTCCCTTAGCTACTACCAGGCCTAATGATACAGACTTCATACACAACTACGCATATCCCGGAACTTATACTATTAAACAGGTATTATACGATGGGACGCTTCCTGTCGATTCACTTTTGTACACTTATAATTACATCTACTGCAGCACTATCCCGTTAAGTTTATACTATGATAATGACAGCGATTGTACGTTTAGTACAGGGGATATGTATTTACACTCACCCGTTAATATCAGGGTTGATTCTAATGGTATCGCTATTGATACATTAAGCGTAACAAGTGGTATATATTATTTAACGTACGGTGGTCCCGGAACTATTTATGCATTCACAATAATTTCACCACCAGCATGGATGTCATTTACCTGTCCATCAACAGGTACAATCTATGATACCATATTACCAACTATCACCCGTTACCCAACAAAGTATTTCGGAACGATCTGTACGCCCGGCGCTTTCGATCTTTCAGAGCATGCCGTTACACGTCCGGCATTTGTGAATGGCAGCGGAGATATCTACATAAATAATATAACCACTTGTAACTGGATGGGGGCGCTTGTGACATTAACTTTTAGCCCAAAATATACATTTGGCCGTAGCTGGCCTACTCCGATGTCTATATCAGGGAATGTTGTAACATGGAATATTCCTGTTTTATCAGGGCCGTCCAGAATTCATTATGCTATTCCTTTCAATCCAGCGATTGGCCCCCTTACTCCCGGAGATACCGTACAAACTAAAGTAACGATATCCCCTATAGCAGGAGATATTGATAGTTTAAACAATTATGAAGAAATTATTGATACCGTACTCAACAGTTGTGACCCAAATATGATCAAAGTAAATCCTACCGGCTGCCTGGCATCAGGTGTTTTGCCTAATGATATGAGGTACACTATTGATTTTGAAAATATAGGCAACGATACGGCCCGCAATGTTTTTTTATTGGATACACTATCTGATCATCTAGACCCGAGCACTATTCAGATAATTGATGCTTCTGCAACCATGTATATATCCACCTACACCAGGGGCATTTATAATATCGTAAAGTTCGACTTCCCGGGTATAAATCTGCTGGACAGTTCGCATCATGATGAATGTCATGGTATGGTGATGTACACCATCAAGACTAGGCCGGGATTATCGCTCGGCACAAACATTATGAACCGTGTTGGTATATACTTTGACATAAACCCTGTGGTAATGACCAATGAGGTGAATAATGTTATAGGCTGCCCGATGTACTCACTGGACATTGCTGAAACGACAGGCAACAAAATGCAGCTATACCCCAACCCTGCCAAAGATGAGCTGATAGTGAAGATGAGCAGCACAATGAACGGCACACTGGAAGTAACCAACCAAGTGGGACAGGTGCTAATCAAACAATCAATGAACGGAGCACAAGCTAAACTGAATATAAAGTCGCTGCCGGCGGGTATCTACTTCTTATCTGCAACGACGACCAGCGGAAAGTATAATTCGAAATTTACGGTAGTTAAATAATATTAGTAAAACGACTAAACCTGTATAATGAAACTAAGAAACCTGGTGGCTATATGCCTTGTTTTAGTCTGCAACATTGCAGACGCGCAGTTATATGCTCCTAACATTGATTTTGAAACGGGAACGCTGAGTAACTGGGAGTACTATACAGGGACATGCTGCCCTATTGTGACACCAAGAGGTACAGCTCCGGTAACCGGGATGCATACTTTAACATCTGGCTCAGGAGTTGATCCTGTGGGCGGATTTCCTATTGTTTCGCCAACAGGGGGAAATCATTCTTTACTACTTAATAACTCTGCAACAACGGCAAGTAAAGCCCGTTATTACGTCCATGTACCTACTGGCGGTAATTATAGCTTATTATATCACTATGCCGTGGTATTGGATGGATCTGTCCACAGTCCGGCTATGGACCCGAGAATGGAAATAAGCGCTTTCGACTCGGCAACAGGCGCAGTAGTACCATGTACGCCATTCTCCTATGTTTCTACATCTACAGTACCCGGATTTATTCATGGATCAAGAGGTGACTATATGCCATGGAAAATGGGCACGTTCAATTTCTCAGGATACGGGGGTCGTACGATAGGTATAGACTTCGCAGCAAGCGGATGTGGTTATGGAGGTCATTCCGGATATGGTTATGTTGATATGAGTACAGGTTTCTTTGCAAACAAGATATTATTGTGTGCAGGTGCAAGTACCGTAGCATTGATAGGACCGGCAGGTTATGCATCTTATAGGTGGTGCGATTCTGCAACCTTCGGTATTACTTACGATACCACTCAAAATACGACTGTAGCTGCACCATCAGGTATTGTAGCATATGCACTTATATGCACGCCCTACCCCGGCTATGGCTGCCCTGATACTTTATATACCCAGGTTGTGCCTCCATGTTCCGGTGCTCCAATTGCGGGATATGCAACATATACAAGGGCGCCAGTATGCGGCTTACCAGATATTTTATCATTATCCGGCTACATATCTGCATGCGGCAATTCTTATCAATGGCAATCATCGCCGGATAGCATTACCTGGACAAATATCGCTGGTGCTAGTTCGTCTACCTATAATTTTTACACTCCGACTACAGGCACATATTATCGCTGTGTGGTTGCCTGTAGTTATACCGGCATGTCAGCTTCTTCGTATCATGTATATGTTCCTGGATTGGTAATAACACTGACCAGTAACATTGTTCCAGATCCACTTTGCGGCGGGACGCACTTTTATGGAAGCAGTTGTGGTCCCTCTGCTTATTATAATGTCACTACTTATTTCGGAGATGGTTCTTCCTATAATATTCCTTTGGCTGCCACGAGGCCTAATGATACAGACTTCATACACAACTATGCATATCCCGGAACTTATACTATTAAACAGGTATTATACGACGGAACGCTTCCTATAGATTCACTAATACGTAGCTATGACGAGGTACAATGCAGTATTTTACCGATAAGTTTATTTAATGATCATGACAGCGATTGCATATTTAACTCATGGGATACCTATTTGTATTCCCCTTGCCAAATCCAAGTTGATTCAAATGGCGTCACAATTGACACAGTGAGCGTTACTAGTGGCATCCATTACTTAACTTATGGTGGTCCAGGAACCATATATTCATTCAAAATAATTTCGCGATCTACATGGTTATCGTTAATATGCCCTACAACAGGTATTATCTACGATACAATTCTTAGTTCTACAACACGGTATCCAACCAAATTTTTTGGTTTAAAACGTAACCCTGGAAGTTTTGATTTGGCTGAACATGCCGTAATCCCAGTTACAGGCAGACGTGATCAGTGGGGTAATATTTTTGTTAATGATATTGCTGCTACTTCATCAACATTTGGTATGCTTACCATGGATTTTAGCCCTAAATGGGTATTTGATCTGCGTAGAGCGACTCCTCCAATTTCTTCCATTATTGGAAATACGGTAACATGGTACATCGGCGCGTTGACAGACAGACCCATATCGGTTTATTATGTACTTTGGGATAATCCAGCAACTGGGATGCTTACAATAGGAGATACCGTACATACCCGAATTAGATTTACACCATTTATTGGAGATTATGACACTTCAAATAATCATGAAATAATTATTGATACAGTCAGGGCAGGTTGCGATCCGAATTTCATACAAGTATCCCCTGCGGGATGCCTTGCATCAGGCTCAATACAAAATACATTAAAGTACACTGTCCACTTTGAGAATACCGGTAATGACACTGCGCACAATATATATATTATGGATACTTTATCGAATGATATAGATCTGCGCACTTTAGAAATCGTAACTGCATCTCATCGCATGAATATTGCAACAATGGATGTTGCTGGATATAACGTGATTAAATTTGACTTCCCTGGTATCAAATTGCTTGACAGTTCGCATCACGGATTTTGTGACGGCATGGTGATGTATAATATTAAAACCAAGGCTGGACTGCCTCTTGGAGCTAACATTACCAACCGTGCTGGTATATACTTTGACATAAACCCTGTGGTAATGACCAATGAGGTGAATAATGTTATAGGCTGCCCGATGTACTCACTGGACATTGCTGAAACGACAGGCAACAAAATGCAGCTATACCCCAACCCTGCCAAAGATGAGCTGATAGTGAAGATGAGCAGCACAATGAACGGCACACTGGAAGTAACCAACCAAGTGGGACAGGTGCTGATGAAGCAAACCGTGAACAGTACCCAGGCAAAAGTAAATATCAAAACACTGCCTGCCGGCTTGTACTTCATTACAATGAAAGATGGTAATGGATCTACAGTGCAGAAGTTTGTGAAAATGTAAATATTCCTTAATTACCGTATAAGAGTACGTATGATCATTATCATGCGTACTCTTATTGTTTTGGCCTAACTTTGCGCCGGATAAAAATTTACTTAATGCTAGGGGCTTTTCACAAAATCTACTTTATTTTAATGTTATTTGTCGCTGTGTTTTCATACACCACATCTTTCTCACAAGAAGAACCGAGGCCAAAAAAGCACAAGCATGAACGTACAGGTTCTTTATATTTCAGTTGGGGGTACAATACCGAATGGTACACCCGATCTGATGTACATGTGAAACAGAGTTCATTAGGAAATGATTATACTATGGTACAGGTAAAGGCCGAAGACCACCGGGGATGGGATAAACAACTGCTGCGCCAGCAACTGACCATACCTCAATACAATTACCGTATAGGCTACTACTTCAATAAAAAGCAAGACCTGGCACTGGAGATCAACTTTGACCATACCAAGTATATCATTTCAGACGGCCAGTCTATACGAGTGAAAGGGAAAATGAATAATGCGAATATTGACACCAGTATTGTATTCTCTGAGCCTAACGGCTTCTTTTACTACCTGAATAACGGGGCCAACTTCTTTCTGCTGAACCTTGTAAAAAGAGTTGGCATTTACCATACAAAGGACCGCAGCGTAGCTGTTGACTTTACCGGAAAAGCAGGCGTGGGTCCGGTAGTACCGCATGTACAAAACAGTCTTTTCGGCAAACCCAATAATCCCGGCTTCCAGATAGGTGGCTGGAATACCGGCTTAGAGACAGCACTGAGGGTAACTGTAATGAGGTATGGCTTCCTGGAGTTCTCTCAAAAAGTAGATTATGCCCGCTACAGCAATCTGAAAGTATATAATGGCAGGGCAAATCAGAACTTCGGCACTTATGAACTGATACTGAGCGCAGGGGTGATATTCCCGACCACACATCATAATCCACTGTTTACCAAAGAAAAAGAAGCGGAGTAACAAGGCATTATACCTTGTATGCCAGCATAATATAATATCCGCATAATTTCATATCTTAGCGGAAACAAATTCATATTATGCGCCGAATTTTTATTTTGCTAGTACTCTTACTTGCAGGTAATGTTATCTATGCACAAACAACAGAAGACATTACCGTTCAACTTTCTGCTATCCCATCCGAATCTCCGGTAAGAATCACCCTTAAATGGAAACCCGTAACGTTTGGTGCGCCGGTTTACCAGATATGGAAAAAATCTAAAACAGCTACTTCATGGGGCACTTCAATAGCATTATTACCCACTACTGACAGCGAATATGTTGACAATGCTGTAATCATAGACTCGGCCTACGAGTACCTGGTGCGAGCGCAGGGTACGATCAATTCTTATGGATATGTATATGCCGGTATTCGTTGCCCTGCTATTCATAACCGAGGTTCGCTGATACTGCTGGTAGATAGTACGTTTACGGATTCCTGCCGGGCGCAGATCGCAACCCTCATGAAAGACCTTAGTGGCGATGGCTGGCAATTATTCCGACATGATTATTACCGCACAACAACTGATGTTACTGTAAAAGCCGCGATCGCTGCTGACTATGCCGCTCATCCGGATGTAAAGGCAGTATTAATAATCGGACATGTTGCAGTGCCCTATAGTGGCGACTTAAATCCGGATGGTCATCCTGATCACCTGGGAGCATGGCCGGCAGATATATTCTATTCCTGCATGACAGGCTGGACCGACGTTACTGTA
>CAYZKL010000007.1:14837-15549 GCA_964478855.1 uncultured Flavipsychrobacter sp. | reverse complement strand
CATACTTATTGAACCAGAATATCGCCGGCGATGGCAAGTGGGACCAGATAGGGATACCATCAACGGCGCAGTTGCAGGTAGGCCGAGTGGATTTTGCGAACATGCCTGCTTTTACGACCACAGAATACCAAATGATGAGAAGCTACCTTGCAAAAGATCATGCTTACAAAATGGATTCACTGGCGGTAAGACGCAGAGGTATTGTCAGCGATAACTTTGGTTATTTCAGTGGAGAAGCATTTGCTCAGAACGGTTGGAGGAACTTTGCACCACTGATAGGCAAAGATAGCATTGAGGTAAACCCTTCCGGCTTCATTTCATCGCTTGCGGCCGGTTCTTACCAATGGGCATACGGCACAGGCGGAGGAAGCTTTACCAGTGCCGGTGGTATAGGTAACACATCCAATTTTGCAAGTAATCCTGTCAACGGGATTTTCACCATGTTGTTTGGCAGCTACTTCGGCGACTGGAATGTACAGAACAACTTCCTGCGTGCGCCGCTTTGCTCTTCTACCCCTGCACTTACCTGTTGCTGGGCAGGAAGGCCAAACTGGTTCTTTCATCATATGGCGTTAGGAGATAACATAGGTTATTCCACATGGCTTTCTCAAAATAATCCGGGAGGAGCATACCAGCCATATGGATATGGCAGCACATGGGCCCACGTGGCACTTATGGGCGATGTATCATTAAGAACTGATTATATTAAGCC
>CAYZKL010000007.1:13777-14827 GCA_964478855.1 uncultured Flavipsychrobacter sp. | reverse complement strand
TGCAGGTGCTACTATATCATGGACTGCATCTCCGGACCCTGCGGTTATTGGCTACTATGTATATCGTGCGGACAGCCTTTATGGCCATTTTGAACGCATCACGCCTACTATGGTTACTGTAACGTCTTTCCTGGATGGTGTGGGCGTAAGCGGCCTTAAGTACTACCAGGTGCGCCCGGTGAAGCTGACACTGACCCCATCAGGCAAATATTATAACCTGGGTATCGGGGTTACCGATACCGCAACAGTATCTTTTGCCCCTCTGCAGATCGAGGCTGTTCAACCAACAGTTCAGCTTTCCGTATATCCTAATCCTGCACAGAACTATATTAATGTAACAGTTCATTCGGATATGGCATCAGTAGCTACGATGTATGTGATCAACACTGCAGGCCAGCGCTTTCACACTGTAACTAAACAATTGAATGCGGGCGATAATAAATATGCACTGAGCATTAATGATGTGGCGCCGGGAGTATATACACTTGTAGTAAGAACAAACGATAAGGAACTTACTACTAAGTTTGTGAAGTTGTAATACCGAAAAAATTGTATAAATGACAATGCCACACCTAAAGTGTGGCATTGTCATTTATAGTTACTGAACAGATCCTACTTCTGTACCATTATTTTCTTTACGATAGTATTGACCGGCGTTTGCAGCTTCATTATATACATCCCTGCAGGCAATGTATTCACCGGATAAGTCAACTCATTAGCACCCTTAGATACTTCATTAGTAACCGATGAACCTACTACCCTGCCAGCCATATCGGTAACAGATAGTGTGATATTTTGAGCAACAGAAGCGTTATACCTGATATGCAACAGATCATTCACCGGGTTAGGATAAACCTCAATACTTTCCTGCGTTACAAAACTATTTTTGGTTTTAAGTGAGGCTGGTTCTGTATAATAGACAACATCCTGCAATGTGGGTGTACCGGTGCCTATAGTATCATAATACATCGTCAACAATGGATTATGAAACCCGGGTGTGTACCAGAAATACAGGTCACTATAATGGTCTGTAACTACCGGTGAAGCTCC
>CAYZKL010000007.1:1518-13710 GCA_964478855.1 uncultured Flavipsychrobacter sp. | reverse complement strand
GATCGCTATCATGAACAGACAGTACAAGGTGTACCCGAAGTGTATTAGTATATGTACCAGAAGGAAGTATCAAAGTTCCCCAAGCATCACCATGAAAAGTATCTACACCATTACTGTAATATGGCGAGAAAGGCTGACTGTATGCATAGGTATCAATAGAAGTAGTGCCATAGGTCATCGGGTAATTCAGCATACTGATAGGGTTTGAATAATATTCGCTGTATGGCGCATCACCATAGCCAGTTATTGCAAATTGATTGGCATCAGTTATATAATACTCATAATAACCTCCCCCATGATCTATAGAGAGCGTACTGCCCGGAAAGGTATCACAATAAGGTGTGCCCATGCAGGCAATGTACTCAAGGGAATCTGTGTAAACTGTGGTGAGCCCACTGAAATTCCAGGTAACTCCTGCTCCGGAAGCACCGTTAGTAATACCCGCAGTATTACAGGTGAATTGATAGAACTTCTCCCCGGCTACCGGACTGAGGTTCCCATTGGTAAGAGTTGGCTGTGCTGCCAGAGAGCCGGAAATGGCCAAAACAGCGGCTGATAATAAAGCATGTTTCATAATAAAGTTTTTTGTGAGGCAAATTTATCTGGTCAAAAACGACAAATATGTGATTTTATTGCTTTTTAAGAAAGAATTAGGATTATGACTCAAAACATCAAGAACTTAAAACTCCCTTCTATTAATTATCTTGCAGCCGGTTATCTGTTATCACTGGAGCATCATCGCAGTTTTCCCTTTTAGCTTATAACTTTTACTTAAAAATATATGGACTTTAAAAGATATTTAGTTACTGCCGCACTACCTTACGCAAATGGCCCTGTACATATCGGACACCTGGCGGGATGCTATCTACCGGCAGATATTTATGTCCGTTTTCAGCGGGCTAATAAACGGGATGTGAAATTTGTATGCGGCAGTGATGAGCACGGTGTGCCTATCACTATCAGGGCTATGAAGGAGGGTATCACTCCGCAGGATGTAGTGGATAAATACAACGCAATTATTAAGGAAAGTTTTGCCGATATGGGCATATCCTTTGATATATATTCCCGCACCTCAGCAAAGATCCATCACGACACATCGCAGGCGTTCTTTACTAAGTTGTATAATGATGGTGTTTTTGAAGAGCGCGAAAGCGAGCAGTACTATGATGAGTCGAAAGACATATTCCTTGCAGACAGGTACATAATAGGCACTTGCCCTGTATGCGGCAACGATAATGCATATGGCGATCAATGCGAGAAGTGCGGCTCTACTCTTTCACCGGATCAGTTGCTGAACCCACGGAGTGCATTGAGCAGTGCAGTACCAGTAAAGCGCAAGACAAAGCACTGGTATTTTCAGCTGGACAAGTATGAGCAATGGCAGAAAGAAGGGATAGTGGATGGCAAAAAAGACGAATGGAAACCAAATGTGTACGGACAGTGTAAAAGCTGGCTGGATAGTGGCCTGCAGCCACGCGCTATGACCCGCGACAGTAACTGGGGCGTACCTGTGCCACTGCCTGATGCTAAAGGCAAAGTCCTGTATGTATGGTTTGATGCCCCTATCGGTTATATAAGTGCAACAAAAGAACTGACCAACCAATGGAGTGACTACTGGTGCAAAGAGGACACCAAACTGGTGCACTTTATAGGCAAGGATAATATAGTATTCCATTGCATCATATTCCCGGCTATGCTGAAGGCGCATGGCGGATTTGTATTGCCGGAGAATGTGCCTGCCAATGAATTCCTGAATATAGAAGGCGAGAAAGTATCTACCTCCCGTAACTGGGCAGTGTGGGTAAACGATTATATAAAAGACTTCCCCGACCAGCAGGATACACTGCGCTATGTTCTTTGCGCTAATGCCCCTGAGACAAAGGATAACGATTTTACCTGGAAAGATTTCCAGGACAGGACCAATAATGAACTGGTATCTATTTTCGGCAATTTCATTAACAGGGCATTTGTACTGATGCATAAGCTGTGCAATGGCAGAGTACCTGCGCTGCACGAAGATGTAATGGACGATGCAGACAGAAACCTTATTGCAGATATCAAGCTGTCGAAGAGCAAGGTAGAGCAATGTATAGAGCATTATAAGTTCAGAGACGGGCTATATGAGGTGATAGACCTGGCACGTAAGGGCAACAAATATATGCAGGACAAGCAACCGTGGATAACTGCCAAATCGCTCGAAGAAAACCCTGATAACCAGAAACTGATTGACAACTGCCTGCACCTGTGCCTGCAGCTTACCGCGAACCTTGCAATACTTGCAAACCCCTTCCTGCCGTTCACAGCACAGAAAATGTGCCGTATGATGAAGGTAGTGGACAGGATGCTGGACTGGGAAAATGCAGGGAAAATAAACCTGCTGAATGTAAACTATCCATTGAATCCACCATCACTGCTATTCAGGAAGATTGAAGATACTGAAGTAGCAGAACAGGTGGAAAAGCTAAGAAGTAACCTGGTAAAACCGGCTGCACCCAAGATGGAAAACAATACTACCGAACAACAAAAAGCAGAAGCCACAACGGCAGAAGCCCCGGTACAAAAGCCGGAGATAACCATCGATGACTTTGGAAAGATGGACCTGCGTGTGGGCACTATACTAAAAGCTGAGAAGGTGGAAAAAGCTGATAAGCTACTGAAGCTGGAACTGGATATGGGCGACGAGATACGAACAGTAGTATCAGGCATAGCACTGCATTTTAAACCGGAAGAGATCATAGGCAAGCAGGTGACTGTGGTTGCCAACCTGGCGCCGCGCAAAATGCGTGGTATTGAGAGCCGCGGTATGATACTGATGGCGCAGAACGGCGATGGCAGGCTGATATTCGTTTCACCACTTGATGTGGCAGATAATGGCAGCGAAGTAAGGTAAGAAGGCTGTTAAATGATTATATTTACAGTGCAATTGATAAAAATATATGAAGACTAAAACAGTCTGGTGGATAGTAATTGTAAGCGTGATACTGATCGTGGTACTTGTCATCATTGGCAAGCGCTCAGGCGATAACGCTATCAAGGTGGCGGTGGAAAAAGCCGGCAGACACACCATAACCGAGACCGTCACTGCCAGTGGTAAGATATACCCTGAAACTGAAGTAAAAATAGCACCCGAGGTAAGTGGTGAGATCATAGAACTGAATATAGAGGAAGGTGATAGTGTAAGGAAAGGTGAGGTACTGGTAAAGATCAACCCGGCCATATATAACTCTATGGTGAACCAGGCGGCGGCAACTGTAGAACAGAACCGGGCCAGTGCCAACAACACCCGGGAGTTGATGGCGCAGGCCGAATCGCAGTACCAACTGGCCATGGCGACTCATAACCGCAACAAAAAACTGTATGAGCAGAAAGTAATATCACAGCTGGAATATGAGCAAAGTGAGAGTTCTTTCAAATCTGCAAAGGCGACACTGGATGCATCAAGAGCATCTACATCGGGTGGCAAGTATGGTATACAAGGTGCTGAGGCCGGTCTGACACAGGCTCACGAAAACCTGCTGAAAACAACGATCATAGCACCTACATCAGGGATCATATCGCAGTTAGGCGTAAAGAAAGGTGAGCGTGTGGTGGGGACCGCACAGATGGCTGGTACCCAGATGCTGACCATTGCTGATATGAACCGGATAGAGGTGCGCGTGGATGTAAGTGAGACCGACATTTCGAAAGTGAAGATCGGCGATACTACCATCATTGAGGCTGATGCATACAGGAACAGGAAATTCAAGGGCCTTGTATCGAAGGTTGCCGTAAGCAGCACATCGGGACTGTCCTCCGGAACCAGCACGGACCAGGTAACCAACTATACTGTGCATATTCTTATCCTTCCATCGAGCTACGAAGACGTGTCGGCAAAAATGACAAAGGGAAAGTTCCCGTTCAAGCCCGGCTTGGGGGCATCGGAACAGATAAACCCAACCCCGCAGTACAACATCTTATCTATACCTGTGAATGCATTAACTACACGCGACTGGTCTGACAGCATAAAAAAGACCATGACCACTGACGAGATACGCCAGGTAGTGTTTGTATATGACAGCAAAACACAGACAATAGCGATACGCGATGTGAAGACAGGCCTGCAGGACAATAAGTACATACAAATAACCGAAGGACTGAAAGATGATGAGCAAGTGGTTATTGCACCCTACGGAGCAATAGCACGCACACTCAACGATAAGACGAAGGTGAACGTAGTGGATAAGGATAAACTCTTTGAAGCAAAAGCCAAGGAATAATATTTTATCAAAATCTTCTTGCATTGAGCGAAAACCAATTAGGACAGATAGGAATCATAGGCAACGGCAGCTGGGGTACGGCTCTGGCCAAGATACTTACAGACAATGGCCATACCATACACTGGTGGGTGCGCAATGCAGAAGCTATAAAGCACCTGCAAACCCGACACCATAATCCGCACTACCTGACCTCGGTACGGTTCATGGACAATACCATATTGCCGACTGCCGACCTGAACGGCATGCTTGACAAATGTGACACTGTAATAGTAGGTGTACCATCGGCTTATGCACAACAGGTAATAGAGCAGGCCGATAAAAGTAAATGGCAGAATAAGAACATCATCTCTGCTATCAAAGGAATATTACCTGACTCTAATTTACTGCTTAACGATTACCTCACCACCAACTTTGGTTGTTCATTAGATAAGTATGTATCCATAATGGGCCCGTGCCATGCTGAAGAGGTGGCAGAAGAAAGACTGTCGTACCTGACCTTTTCAGGGCTTAATGACGACCTTACCTGCGCCATGGCAGCCGCATTCAGCAATACATATATCAACACTACCTGCAACCATGATATATGGGGCGCACAGTTTGCGGCGGTACTGAAGAACATATATGCCGTAGGGGCTGGTATTGCCCGCGCGCTTGACTACGGAGACAACTTCCTGAGCGTATATATCACCAACTGCTATCGCGAAATGTACCACTTCCTGCAAGACCATTTCGAGAAGGTACATCCATCCAATGAGCACCCGGACTTCCATACCAGTGCTTACCTGGGCGATCTGCTGGTGACATGCTATTCGTTGCACAGCCGCAACCGTACGTTCGGGAATATGATAGGTAAGGGCTACTCTATAAAAGCAGCTATGCTGGAGATGAACATGGTTGCCGAAGGGTATTATGCAGCGCGAGGCATGCAGTCTATATCCAAACAGTTTTCCATACCCATCCCCATTGCTACATCGATATACCAGATGTTGTGGGAGAACCTCAGCCCTTCAGATGGATTTCTGAAGATGGAAGAGATGCTTTCGTAAGGATCGATTACTTGCCGCCACGGCCACCTTTGCCATGACCATTTCCATTTCCTTTGCCGCCTCCGTTACCACGGTTGCCGTGACCTGATCCACCCTGGCCCGGACCACGATTGCCCTGCACCCTTGCCGGACCACGATCATTATGCATCCTTGCCGGACCACCACCACGGTTAACCCTTTGCGGGTTTGCTACTCTGTGAGGGCTGTTGCCAGGGCCGCCGCCCCTTTTACCATTCCACTGGCTATGATGCGGATGGCGGGGATTAGCATAATATTTAGGTTCGCGGGCATCACGTATCACTACCTGGTCACGTACGCCTTTATACCGGCCATAATCGCGCCTGTATATGTCGTGCCTTAGCCATGGGTTTGGCTCATTGATCACTACCTTGTGGGTGTGGTAATAATCATACCCACTATACCTGGAAGGCAAAGAACTTACAGTAATCCACCTGCCACCATCGAAATAGGTATACCTGCGGGCAGGTACATTATAATAGACATCAATGTCGGGCATGTAGTAATAATCGACATAGTCGTACCCAACAGGACCCCACAATGGCTGCACGCCAAGATTGACCTGAACGGAAACCTGGGCATTGCCGGGTACTGCAGATCCGCAGCATAGTACAACAAGTATTAATATTATCTTTTTCATAAAATATAGCTACAACAAAAACATGCCATCAGCAGTATTGCGCTCATCAGCAAAAAAAAGCGGGAATGCTTACCGCATCCCCGCTTTGGAATAATATGTTTTGTATGGATCAATACCCACCTCCACGGTAGTAGTAATCGCCCCTTTCGCGGAAATAATAACGGAAGCGGTGCGGAGTGTAATCGCCACATTTTTCGTCGCACTTCTGCTCGTATTTGCAGCCATCAGCATGCCTGCCCGGGAAATACCTGTTGCGATAATACCTGTTGCTGTAGTACTTGCCTCCGGTATATTTATCAGAATAGTACCTGTTGTTGTAAAACTGTGAGCGGCTGTAATAGCCTCCGTTCTTAGTATGTACTACTGCCGAAGGGTATTCACGCTTAACGGGATACTCGTAGCACCAGCCATGCCTGTAACGGTAACCGCGCCATGGCGCTGCTGTTACATCGGTACCTATGGCCACCGCGAACAGTATGAACAATAAAGTACTTGTAATGATCCTGGTTTTCATAAAGTTGGTTTTTCTGTTTTAAGATATCTCAATTTGTTGCCAAGATAGAAATATATTTTCAAAAAGTAAAAACCACTTTATTGCATTTTTTCACCGCTATCAGTAGTAATAATGATGCCCGTAATGACGTGTACGGCCATTGTACCTGTGTGCATAGTACCTGTTGCCACAATGTGGGCGGGTGCGCATGTGGGTGCCATATAACCTAGCAGGCCTGACATATACCCGTACCGGAGGTGTATATACCCTGACCGCTACATGTGGCCGGCATATATTATGCCTCTGGCCCCTGTGTGGTTTGGCATTTGCTCCGTAACTGATGCCTGCTACTAATACCAGGAATACTATGCCGGCTGCGAACATTCGTAATTTCATGATGAGTGATTTGATCTGATATAGTATATACAATTTGCTTGCCAAAATCTTTTGGGGTAAGTCGTAAGTACGCGAGTGGAATTGCTCCTGCGGAGCAATTAACTGCTCACCTTTCGTAGTGTGCATTTTTTAAAATTTCCCACATTGGTGTTGATAATCAATCATTTAGTCGTTTAAAAGTTCACACTTTTTCACAGTGTGCAATTTTGTTTGCTGAAATTATATCACCCCTTCGGGGTTTTTATGTTGATCCGGTTATTGCTATAATCATATCATCCCTTCGGGATTTATGGACCAGTTGCTGAACTTTGTAACTAACCTGCAAAGGTAGGCGGAGCAGGAATATGCCTTTGATGAACATATCCACAATTGGAACGGGTGTATACGGCGCAGGCAGCACCGATAAAGGCGGAGGGCGTGAAAAAAGAAGGTGGATAAATTATAAAGGCTGAAACCTTTGAACCGGTCATTTGATGACGATCCTCCTGCTTCCCCGGAGAGCGGCTGTTTTGAAATTTAAGATATACGTGCCCGGAACCAAAATATCTATGTCTGTTGGCTTGTTGGTAGCGGTATTTAACGTTGCAACTGCTGTTCCGGAAATGTCGCAAACCGTGATACAAGCGGGTTCATTGACCCGACTACCAACATTAACGGTGAAATGGCCATTTGACGGGTTAGGGAATACAGACAACATACCACCATTTACAATATCTGCAATACCAACTGTATTCCTTATACGCCTGATACGATTATTATAGAAATCGGCGATATAAATATCTCCATCGGCAGTGACAGTAACACCTACAGGGGCACTCAATTGAGCCAACGAGGCCGTCCCCCCATCTCCGCTAAATCCATCCAAACCTGTTCCCGCAATTGTAGTAATTGTTCCCAAATGGTCAACTTTACGAATCCTGGAATTCCTACAATCTGCTATCAGAATATTCCCTTCTCCGTCTAAAGCTAAAGCGCTGGGGTAATTAAGATTGGCAGTAGTGGCCTGAATATTATCGCCATTATATACTGTAGAACGGGTGCCAGCAACAGTAGTAATAATACCGGAAACATCAACTTTTCTGACCACATTAGCACTTATATCGCCAAAATATAAGTTACCTACCGCATCAGTGGCAATACCAGAGGGACTTAGTAGACGTGCCGATGTTGCGGGGCCACCATCGCCACTGTAACCGACAATACCAGAGCCGACCACGGTAGTAATAATACCAGAATGATCAATGCTGCGAATTCGGTGGTTCATTACATCTGAAATCAATAAATTTCCGGTATGGCTGAATGCAAGACCAAGCGGGCCATTTAATATAGCCGCAGTAGCGGGCCCGTTATCGCCGCCATATCCACGCGTACCGTTGCCGGCTATTGTAGTTATTACACCATCAGTTGTTATTTTTCTAATAGCACAATTTGAATTATCTGCTATATATATTATTCCCACGGGATCAACTAAAACACCTGTAGGTGTATTCAAACTGGAGAGAGTAGCGGGCCCGCCATCGCCACTATAGCCTGCACTACCAGTACCTGCTATGGTACTAATTGTGCCTGATGCGTCAACCTTCCTTATCCTGTGGTTATTTGCATCGGCAATATACATATTGCCGGCAGCATCAAAAGAGGTACAGTACGGCTGATACAAAAAAGCAGTAACTGCCGGAATATTATCCCCGTTGTACCCGCCATTATCGGTACCTGCAACGGTAGTGATGATCTGTGCCTGCAGCGGGCTGAAGAATGCCGCAATAAGTACTATGAATAATGCCCTGAAACAATGATCCTTCATAAAATAATTTTATAAACTATTTATAAATCAATACAGCTATTAATCCGCAGTTTACGGTTAATAAAAAATGGAACAAATAAAATAATCAGATAGAATGAGACTCTTTCCAAGATGGGAATGAGGGTCATATAGTAATTACGAATTTAGCTAAAGTTGCTAAACAAACAAAATCAAGAAGGGTATATTATTGCAAGTTCATCACGTCGATTTTGGAGAGCCCCTCTGAAGTGGCTTCTACCCCCTGAAGCCGAAGTAACCCTTGAAAGGTTGGGTCTTCATCCAGTCGCGTATCCAGCGGAGGACGGCAAACTCATCTCTCAGCGAATTATCTACCAGTTCATTTCCTTTGTACACAGCATAGCGGTATGCTCCTTCTTTGCCCTTGCGCCTGTAGGTAAAGGTGCCATCGGTATAAACCCAACTGCCGGGGCCGTTCCTTTCCCAGGGTACTTCTGTCATCATCATACCCCAAAATTATTTCACCCGCACGTCTCTATCATCATATTGTGGATATCTTGGCAAAATAGATAGTGTGATGCACGCCGGCAGCTGGTTTAGGGGCTGAAAAGATATCCACAGGAAATCTATTGTTTCTATGAAGCGGGACGCTTCGACCAGTGAAAAAAATACTTTATATTTTCATTTAGAAATTATGCAATGTGGTTTGCTTTTTTTAGCTTTGGCTAACTCGTTGGTGGTTTGATATCTTTTGTTGTGCAAAATAAAAATAATGAAATCAGAAACCATTAGCATAATACTTATTATATTAGGTTCTATTGGTTTTCTCTTACAATTTGTAAATGCGCTGATACATCAGGACAATCGCAAATGGTATAAGCGTATAACCAATTTGGGTTGGTGTGTAATCATAACAAGTTTCGCTACAATCTACTTTGGCATTAGTTTAATAATTGTGTCTCAATCAGAAAAAGATACTTTAGATGGCGTTGCTAAAGCGAATGATACTGAAAAGCAAGCGAAAATTGCCAACCTTCAGTTCTCCCTTGATAGTTCTAATCATACCTTGCACAGCATGGATAGTTTCATGCGGGCTTATTGTAAGGTTTCGATGGAAAGGGATAAAACCGGAAATATTACTTACAACTATAATAGCTACTCACAATATGCTCCAAAAACAAAGCTTTGCTTAGTTAAATTTTTCACGGCAAATAAGCCAGATAAAAGTGTTAGTAGATTGTGCAATGGGGATTATATGCTTCTGAAATATAGACCTCACAATAAAGGCAAATCAATCACCATCCCTTATATGAAAGGTAAAGATTACGTTAGTGGCTTCGCTGTGTTTGATAATACATTATTGAATGTGGAATTTGATAAAGAAACGGGAACATTTAACTTACTCAATGGTTTTGAATTCGGTGTTGATCAAAATGGAGAGCCCGGGTATGATAGTATCAACTTTAGTTTTTTAGCAACGCTGCCAACAAAAGAATGATGTTTCGTAATTTTGCATGCCAAAAGAAAAACTAGTACGGCAAGAAAGAAAAAGGGCTTACAGATAAGGAACTTATCGAGAAGTACGAAGCAGCAAACAGCCTGTTTCTGAAATCGTAGGAACGTTGCTATCAAAACCAAGCCCTAACACACCGATAAAAGCGTAAAAAGGTAGGGTATTAGCTCCTGGCGCGTATCATAGCATCAAATTCATCGGAATACCAAGCCCACACCCCCAATTTATCTGCTTCGCTGAGCGCGGGCGCAGGGACTTTTAGCATTTTGTCCATTATGTTGTTTTTCATGTCGGTATACTTACTGGCATCATTGACCGTTATTTTCACCCCGTCTTGTAAAATTGGCAAATTCATAACCCATATTTTATGAACATCTTGCTTGTATAGACCAATAGCTTTTTCTTTATCAGGCATATATTTACATTTTCATAAAGATACTAAAATACTGGGTACAAGACATTAAATTGAAAGGCTGTACAGCCTTTCAATTTAATGTCTTTTTGTTGGTTATTTTCTGGTACAACTTAGTATATCATTACCATATCTTGGCAAAATAGATAGCGTAATGCACGCCTGTGGCGGGCTTAGGGGCAAAAAGATATCCACAGAGATCTGTGCGTTATTTGGGGAAGTTACATACCCAGCGCGAAGGTTGCTGGTCAGCATAAAAGACCAACAACGGCGGAAAAGGACAACCTATTAAATCACAAAAGAATAAGAAACAAAATAGCTTTGTATATTGCTGAAAACAAATTGTATGTGGTTAATAATAATTGCGCTGCTAATAATGTGCTTGATAGTTTTTAGGAATAATCCATGGGTGAAACCCTTTGCTGATTTTGTAAACGGATTTATACTGATGATCTGTTGTGGACTGATAGGTGGTATTTTAGGATTTCTTATCGGGTATCTCATATTCGGGAACATTTTAGGAGTAAATATTTCGATGGAAACTTTATTGGTAAGCAACAATGAATTTGCAAATGCAATATTATCTTCAGCAAGGCAAAAAGTATTTATTAGTGCAGGACTTGGAGCACTTATTGGGGCTGTGATTTATCTTATGACAACTGATAACAGTAATAAAAAGGAACTCTCCAATAATTTACCCCCTGCTTCAATGACTGATGAATTGATAAGATTAAATGAATTAAAAGAAAAAGGCATCATTACTCAAAAAGAATTTGATGACCAAAAGAAGAGAATTTTAAAGTGAATTAGGATTTTATAGATTTCATTATAAATCGACCATCGATCATGTCCAAAAATAGTACTGTAGATATATCTATTGAGGTAATTAAAGTTACATCTCTTCAAAAATATGTTTCCCTCATTTCTGAAAAAATCAATTCAGACGTTTCTAATACAATTTTCCTCTACAGGGGGCAAGAAAATTCCGATTGGAATTTATTACCTAAAATAGCTAGGGAAACTATTCCCGAAAATTTTCTTACTGATGAACAAAACATCCTAAATGAATTTAAAAGAGTTGGTAGACCCTATATTGATACGGCAATACTTTCAAACAGTTGGGATCTCATTGCACTGGCACAACACTATGGTCTTCGCACAAGACTACTGGATTGGACCACAAATCCACTAGTAGCATTATGGTTCGCGCTAAATAATACTACAGAAGAAGAATTTGTTTATTGTTCAGTATGGCTTTTGGCTCTTGCTAAAGAATCAGTTGCCGATATTTCCCAAGGCACTCCCTTTGATCAAAAAGGCACAGTAGCTTTTAAACCAAATCATATTACAAAGCGGATTACGGCTCAAGGGGGATGGTTTACTACACATAAACTTTTAGACAAGAATAATAATTTTCTACCACTTGAAAAGAATAGAACTTATAAGCGCAATATAACAAAATACAATTTTTCCTCGACGAATATTGATAGAATCAAACTATTAAAAGAACTTGATGTATTGGGGATAAACTCATTCTCATTATTCACTGATTTGGATGGACTAGCGAAATATCTGAATTGGAAAAATACAACTACAATTTGAGGATTACGGCAAATCAATTTAATATTCAGAACACAAAATTTAATATAAAAATCA
>CAYZKL010000007.1:0-1455 GCA_964478855.1 uncultured Flavipsychrobacter sp. | reverse complement strand
GAAGGGGGGCCGAGAAATACAAAAATATCTGCCTACCTTTGCACCTGTTTTTTAGGTTGGGCATGGTATTTCTAATAAGAAAAGGGAAACCGGCCACCTCTACCCTTTTTTAGCACCCGCAATGAGTAAATATAACGAGTACAAAGGTTTGAATATGCCGGACATAGAGCAGGCTTTCCTGTCGCTATGGAAGGAGGAGCGCTGTTTTGAAGACAGTGTAAAACTACGCGACGGCGCGGAGCCGTTCGTGTTTTACGAGGGGCCGCCAAGCGCAAACGGAATGCCCGGCATTCATCACGTAATATCGCGTACGCTGAAGGACCTGGTGTGCAGGTACAAAACCATGCAGGGCTACCAGGTGAACCGTAAGGCGGGATGGGATACCCATGGCCTGCCGGTGGAACTGGGTGTGGAGAAGGAACTGGGTATAACAAAGGAAGATATAGGTGTAAAAATAAGTGTAGAGGACTATAACAAGAAGTGCCGCGAGGTGGTGATGCGGTACAAAGACAAGTGGGAAGAGATCACCGAAAAAATGGGGTACTGGGTGGATATGACAGACCCGTACATCACATTTGACAATAAATATATAGAATCGCTGTGGTGGGCACTCAAGGAACTGTATAACAAGAACCTGCTATACAAGAGCGTGAGCATACAACCCTACTCGCCGGCAGCAGGTACCGGGCTTAGCAGCCACGAGCTGAACCAGCCGGGATCATATAAGGATGTAAAGGATACAACAGTAGTGGCGATGTTCAGCCTGTCGGCTACGCAGGAGCAGCAACCGGAGAACCCGCTGCAGGTGAAACTGCACGAACTGGCCCGGAATGCATGGGAACCATTTGTGGCCCTGCCGATAGGTGGTGGACTGATACCTGCGGAGCAGGCAGCAACCGTATCTTTCATGGCATGGACAACCACCCCATGGACGCTGCCGAGTAACTGCGGACTGACGGTGGGCCCGAACATAGACTATGTGCTGGTACAGACCTTTAACCCATACACGCAGCAACCCGCTAACGTGATACTGGCCAAAAATCTGATCAACAAACACTTTAAACAAGAAGCACAAGAGTCTGATTTTACGCTGTTTACGAAAGAAAGTAAATTAATACCCTGGAAGATAATAGGCGAATTTAAGGGCAGTGAACTGGAAGGACTACGGTATGACCAGCTGCTAGCTTTTGAAGGAAACACAAGGGAAATAACAGGTGGCGACCCATGGCGGGTGATCACCGGTGACTTTGTTACCACAGAAGATGGTACGGGTATAGTACATACCGCACCGGCCTTTGGCGCAGATGACTTCAGGGTAGGCAAAAAGCATAATATAGGCATACTGACGATGGTGGACAAGGAAGGTAAGTTTGGCGACTATACCGGAGAGTTCAGCGGCAGATATGTAAAAGATTATAAAAACGATCCTGACTATAAGGATGTGGATGTGGATAT